>JBIIME010000023.1:0-21103 GCA_044338175.1 Rhodoluna sp. | reverse complement strand
GCTCATGGCCACTGCGAGCGGATGACGAGATTCGAACTCGCGACCCTCACCTTGGCAAGGTGATGCTCTACCACTGAGCCACATCCGCGTGCAACCTAGGTTGCTTGGCTACTCTAACCCAAATCCACGTTAGCTGCCAGTAGCCCCCAAGCGAGCCTAGGCCTTACAGGGCACTAATGAACTAGCTAGTTCTGGCGGTCGCTTCCGAACGAGTAAGCCTCTTCACCATGAACAGAAGTGTCAATTCCGGCTAGCTCGGCATCAGCTTTGACTCTGAAACCCATCGTTTTCTCGGTTGCAAATCCGATTACAAGGGCCATCACGAAACTGTAGCCAAATACTGCGGCCGCACCTATTGTCTGGGCGATCAGTTGATCAAAGCCGAATCCAAAGAACAATCCAACATCAACGCCAACCAAACCAATAAAGAGTGTCCCAATGACACCGCCGACGAGGTGTATTCCCACAACATCGAGCGAATCATCGAATCCAAATCTGAACTTCAAATCAACTGCCAGAGCGCACAGCGATCCAGCAACCAAGCCCAGCACTATTGCCCAGACCGGATCAACCGAAGCGCAGGCGGGGGTAATTGCAACCAAACCGGCAATCGCACCAGAGGCAGCGCCAATCGATGTTCCTTTACCGTGACGAATTTTCTCTATCGAAATCCAGCCGAGCATCGCGGCTGCCGGAGCGGCAATGGTGTTGATAACGACTAGTGATGCAACTCCATCCGCGGCCAACTGCGATCCGGCATTGAAGCCAAACCAACCGAACCACAGCAGTGACGCACCGATTAGTGTTAGTGGAACATTGTGAGGCTGTGTTATCCCCCTTGAGAAGCCAAATCGCTTCCCCAAAACAATGGCTAGCGCCAAAGCTGCAGCACCGGCGTTGATGTGAACAGCCGTTCCTCCAGCAAAATCAATGGCTCCTAGCTTGTCAACAATCCAGCCACCGTCATCTTCAGGAGTGAAATTGAATACCCAACCTGCCACAGGGAAGTAAACAAATGTTGCCCAAAGACCCGCGAACACCATCCAAGCTCCAAACTTTGCTCGGTCGGCAATTGCACCCGAAATCAGGGCAACGGTAATGATTGCAAACGTCGCCTGGAAGCTAACGAATGCAAGCTCTGGGAAGGCGCCAACCGGGTTAGCCGATTCCGCAACCTGAGCACTAAGTCCAAGCGAGCTGGTGTCGATTCCTATGATGTGGGAAATACCTATCCACCCAGTGTCCCCAACATCTGCAAAGGTAATCGCGTAACCATAGAGCACCCACAAAACGGCTATCAGAGCAAGTGAGCCAAAAGAGAGCATGATCATGCTGACCACTGACTTCGCCTTTACGAGCCCTCCGTAGAAGAAAGCGAGTCCTGGAGTCATTAGCAGAACTAATGCGGCTGAGAACAGAACGAATGCGGTATTTCCTTGATCCATTGGGTGCCTTTCTCGAAAGAACGTGAATGCAAACTGTTAGCTCGATGCTGGCGCCCTAAGGTTTCAACTGGTTGCTTACTGGATTTCCAGAATGTTACGAAGTTCAATGCGAGATGAACATCTTGTTTCGTAAATGAGGTATTTTTGAACTATGAAATCTGAACGCAACGCTGCCATGATCATGATGACAGCCGCGATGATTGGGCTGGTTTTGGCAAACTCGCCATTTGGGGAGCCACTGCTCGACGCAATCGCCTTCAAGCTGAATCTGGATTTTATCGGAATCCAGATCACCGTTGGTCACATAATCTCTGACCTATTTCTGGCTGTATTTTTCTTAGTGGCGGGTTTGGAGCTCAAGTACGAGCTCAAGAGTGGAGCGCTATCATCTCCAAAGAAAGCAATGGTTCCAGTTATTGCCGCCTTGGCCGGAGTTATCGTTCCTTCCGCGATTTACGCATATCTAAACTGGGGCACCGAAGGAATCGTTGGATGGCCTATCCCCGCCGCAACGGACATCGCATTCGCCCTTGGCGTTCTCGCGATTTTTGGAAGAGGAATGCCCTCCGCAGCGCGTATTTTCCTGCTAGCGCTGGCAATTTTTGATGACCTAATTGCGATTAGCATCATCGCTATTTTCTACACAACAAAACTGGAGCCTACCTGGCTGATTGCCAGCGCGTTGGTTGCCGCTGCCTTTAGATTTGCTGAGACCTCAAAGTTTGCAAACAAGTGGCTTGTTAGGGCAGTGTTTGGCTTGGTCCTTTGGTACACGTTCTACCAAAGCGGCGTTCACGCAACTGTTGCCGGTGTGATGCTAGGAATCTTGATTCCCGCTGTCAGAGCACACGCAGTCATGAACAAGGTGCAACCAGCAACTAATTTCTTTATTCTCCCAGTATTTGCCTTCACGGCAGTTGCTGTTGTAATGCCGGCAATGGCAGGCGATTCGCAGCCGGTGTTCTCTGGAATCTTCTTCGGTCTTGCGGTTGGTAAAGTCGTTGGAATCTCTATAGCTGCAGTTATCGCAAACAAGCTTTTGGCACCAAAGGATCGTCTTCCATTAACCATTCTTGATTTCATCCCGCTAGGTCTGTTGGCTGGAATTGGATTCACTGTTTCACTTCTGATTGCGCATCTGGCATTCATTGATGATCGAGAGCTCTATGCTCAGGCAACTCTTGGTGTTTTACTCGGCTCGTTTGTGGCAATGTCGCTCGGTGGAGCGGCATTATGGTTTCGAGGTAGATGGCACCTATCGAAAAAGAAAAAGAAGGCTAAGCCAGCTCGGTCAAAGACCCGATCCGCGAAATAGCTCGAAGGTACTTCTTTCTGTAACCGCCGGCAATGTGCTCATCTGAGAACACTTCTGTTAAACCAATACCGGTTGAAGCAATAGCAATCCTTGACTCATAGAGCCTGTCTACGAATGAAACGAATCTAAGCGCTGCGGACTGGTCAGTGAGCTTGTGGGCGGAAGTTAAAATCAAAACGTCTATTGACTCGATCAGCTTTAGAAACTTTGAAGGATGCACCTTGGCTAGGTGCTGAAGTAATTTGGAAAAGTCGTCACGAGACACGTTTTTACCCGAGGCCAGTGAGTCTTTGATTAGTTCTTCGATATCAGAATCAGATAAGGCGGCGGTGTGCCCATCGATTGGTCTATGGCGATAGTCTTGACCATCAACGCTCACTATCTGGAATCTATCTGCCATCGCAGAAATCTCCCTTGCAAAGTCTCGTGCAGCAAACCTTCCCTCGCCTAGCGCATTTGGCGGGGTGTTCGATGTTGCTGCAAATCGAATACCTTTTGAACCGAGCTCAGACAATAGCCTGGACATCAGCATTGTGTCGCCTGGATCATCAAGCTCAAACTCGTCTATACAAATCAGCTGGTACTGACTCAGGTGCTTCAGTGCGTCAGCAAAACCCAGAAGGCCTATCAAACTGGTGTAGGCCAAGAAGCTTCCAAATGCCTTCTTGCCGGCAAACTCGTGCCATATTGCGGCCAAGAGATGTGTTTTTCCAACCCCAAAACCACCGTCTAGGTAAATCCCTGAGTATGCGGGAGCTTTCCCCTTGGAAAACAGTGACTTCATAACGCCTGGTTTTACGAAAGCCCTTGCTGAGGCTAGGGCCGAGGCCTGAGAAGGGAAGTCGGAATTTGGCAGATAGTTATCGAAGCGCGCCTTGGTAAACTCTCTGGGAGGAACCAGTTGATTCAAGACCTCCCCAAGGGTGGGGTTGGGTTGAATTTCAACCAGGGAACAAATTGTTCCTGAATTGGTTGACAATAGCACCGCCTACATGAGGATCAATTGAATCCCCAAGTCTACAAGGAGATAACTTTGCCAATCGACATTGACAGTTCCGAGAAGTTTAGACAGTACGCCGACCCATCAGCTCTTGTGAGCACTAAATGGCTGGAAGAGAATCTGGGCAAGCCTGGTCTTGTTTTGCTCGAGTCCGATGAGGACGTTTTGCTTTACCAAACCGGTCACATCCCAACAGCCCTAAAAATCGACTGGCACACTGACCTAAACGACCCAGTAACCCGCGATTACATCGATGGTGAAGGGTTTTCCAAAGTGTTTTCAAGACTTGGAATCAACCGCGAAGACACCATCGTTTTGTACGGCGACAAGAGTAACTGGTGGGCTGCCTACGCTCTTTGGGTTTTCAAGCTCTTCGGTCATGAAGACGTGCGACTACTAGATGGCGGGAGAGATAAGTGGACTGCCGAAGGCAGGGAACTCACAAAAGACGAGACCAAGGCTGTAGCTTCCAATTATCCGGTTATCAATAGAGATGACAGCACGCTTCGAGCATTCCGCGATGATGTTGTTTCTCACTTTGGAAAGCCGCTTATTGATGTTCGTTCCCCAGAAGAATATGCCGGTGAGCGTCTAACGGCTCCTGGTTACCCGGACGAGGGAGCATCACGCGCGGGCCACATACCATCAGCAGCATCGGTGCCCTGGTCAAAAGCATGCAACGAAGATCAGAGCTTCAAGGATCTAGCTGGACTAGAAGAGGTGTATCTAAAAGGAGCCAAGCTAGATGGCCATTCCGATGTCATCGCGTATTGCAGAATCGGTGAGCGTTCATCACACACCTGGTTTGTCTTGAAATATCTACTGGGTATTGAAACCGTTAGAAACTATGACGGCTCATGGAGCGAGTGGGGTTCTCTTGTAAAGGCACCTATTGCAATAGGTAGCGAACCTGGCCCGGTACCACAGCTGGTCTAATTGGCAACATTAGAACTTCCGGAAACTCTAATTGAGGACTTTGCCTCAATCAGAGAGTCTGAACGACTTGATTTGTTGCTGGAGTTCTCAGAAGCGTTACCGGAGTTACCTGATAGGTACGCCGATCACCCAGAGCTACTTGAAAGAGTCGAGGAGTGTCAATCTCCCATTTTCTTATTTGTGGAGATTGACGAAAACAACTTAACAAGATTGTTTTTCAGCGCTCCCCCGGAAGCTCCCACAACTAGAGGATTTGCAAGTTTACTTTTTAGCGTCATCGATGGGCTAAGCGTGCAAGAGGCTCTCGATTTTGACATTGACTTTCCTTCGAAGCTATCGCTTCAGAAAGTTGTTTCCCCATTGAGGCTTCGCGGGATGATCGGAATCCTGTCCCGAATCAAGCGTCAACTGCGGGAAAAATCGAGTCAATGATAACAGCGCTTTCTGGGCTCGCGCTTTCCAGTCAAGTCACTAATGTAGAAGATCTAGCGCTTAGTTACGGTAGCTGGACTGGGATACGTACTAACCATGTCATTAGCGCAACTGGTAGCTTCTTCGATGAGTCAGGATCGTCGAGGGGAATATCCACCAAAGAGGATCTTGCGCTTTTGCTGGCACTGCGAAGACAAGCAGACGTTGTTATCGTGGACGCAAAGACTGCCCGCAAGGAGAAGTACAGGAAGCTCTCGTCAGCGCACCTAGCGATTGTTTCAGCCTCTGGAAACTTCCAGTCGATTCCGGCAGCAAGCTCCAAAAGTGAAGTGACGCTTTTTAGTCCGAACACGCCAAATAGCGACAGCGATTTAAAAAATGAACATGTCGCTATCGACCCAGCGGAGCCTTTTGTTGCTTTACTGGCTTGGGCTAACCAAATGGAATTCAGCTCCATACTTCTCGAGGCAGGACCGACCCTCACAAGTGTGTGCTTTGCAACCTCTAAAGTCGTAGAATCTGCAATCACTGTCACTCCAAGGCTTCCAATTGATCAGCTAAAGCGGCCGTTGAATCCTTTTAGCCAAGAAGGTTCACTGGTGTCTCTTGCAGAGTCTGAAGACGCAACATTTACCCTCTGGGGCTACCAACGGCGTGGCTAGCGCGAAAAATTCAGGAGGGCTCTTAGGCTGGAAAAAATGCTTGAGATCGCGGATGTGACCGATACAGCTGCTGATTTTCAGCTAGCTGTGATGTCCTTGCGCCAAGCAGACATTAGATCAGATCTAAACGTCACAGAGATTCCCTCCCCTGAAAAACTTGCCAGGCACTCGCTTGCTCTTGCCGCCCACGTTGGAGCTCAGTCCCACGCCGCTCAAGCTGACGCGGGCACAGGAAGATTTGTGGTGCTGAACTCCGATACCCCTCAGGAGGGTTGGGGTGGAAACTTTCGCATCATCTGTTTTGCCAAATCTCCCCTCGAAACTGACATTGGCCAGGATGAGCTGATCACAGAAGTTTGCTGGGCCTGGTTAGAAGACTCGCTAAAGGCTCGTGGCGCAGGTTACACCCTTCAAGCTGGAACCATCACAAGGATTATCTCTCAGGGATATGGATCCATGTCTGGTCAAAGTGACCATGCCGAGTTGGAACTTCGCGCTTCCTGGTCACCCACTGACTCAAATTTCGCAGCTCACCTAGAAGCCTGGCAGGATCTTTTATGCATGATGTCTGGATTGCCTCCGGAATCAGGAATAAGCAGAATCTAACTTGGCTGCAGAAGATCCAGACCTACTAGATACACCTTCGCTGACTCTCGAGAAACTTGCAGCACCGAAATCGAGATATCACCTGATTGAGAACTCTCAAGAGCTCGCGACTGCACTTGAGCTTCTGCTAAAAACTCAAGGCCCCGTCGCAGTTGATGCGGAAAGAGCCTCAGGTTTTAAGTATTCTCAGCGCGCTTACCTGGTTCAGCTAAAAACAGAAAACTCTGACATTTTTCTAATAGACCCGACAACAGATTCTGCATTGTTGGAGTCTAAAGAGTTCTCAGAGCTTCGAAATTTTCTTGGCGATAGGCAGTGGATACTCCACGCGGCAACTCAGGATATACCGTGCCTTCAAGAACTTGGCTTACACCCCAAAGCAATCTTCGACACTGAGTTAGCAGGGCGACTAACAGGCCAGCCAAGAGTTGGCCTTGGTTCTTTAGTTGAATCACTACTTGGTTTAGCAATAGCAAAGGAGCATTCCGCCGCCGATTGGAGTACGAGGCCCCTACCGGAGAGCTGGTTGAACTATGCAGCCCTCGATGTTGAGCTCCTGCATGAGCTTCAAGCAAGCCTGACTGACTTGCTTGACCAACAGGGTAAATCTGGCTGGGCTTCCCAAGAGTTTGACAACCTGCTTTCATTCAAGCAAAAGCCAGCGAAGCAAGATCGCTGGCGCGGAATATCCGGCATTAGTAAAGTTTCGGACCAGTTGTCCTTAGAGATCGCAAGGCAACTTTGGTTGGCGCGGGAAGAGCTCGCAATCAAGATTGACGTCTCACCCGGAAGGTTGGTTCCTGATGCAGCCATTTTGGCGGCGGCGGTAGCAAAACCTAGAACTAGACCAGAGCTGTCATCACTAAGAAGCTTTACTGGTCGAGCTTCACGAAGTTACTTGGATCTATGGTGGGAAGCGTTGCAATCATCCTATAAAGCTACTGTTCTTCCAGCTATCAGAGCAGAAAAGACAGAAGGGATACCAAACCATCGCAACTGGGCAGCTAAGTACCCGGAAGCTGATCGGCGTTTGCGTGACGCAAAGAATTCTTTGACAAAAATTAGCGAGAGCTTAAACTTGCCGCTTGAGAACTTGCTCACTCCAGATTATTTACGCCAAGTGTGTTTTGCGCCACCAGAATCCGCAACTCTTGAGGATGTTAGGCAAGCTCTTTTGGGGTTTGGAGCAAGAGCGTGGCAGGTTGATCTAACGGCAGAAGCAATACTGGATTCAATTAATCGGCTAGACGAGCCTGATCAGAAACTACAGAGTCCTCAGGAATAGCCCTCGCGTGGGGCACTCTTGCACCAAGCACTTGAGCCACAATCTCTCTAGAAATATCTTGTGCGTTGAGACCAACCCGGTCCAATATTTCATCTCTTGAGGCATGCTCCAGGAACTCATCGGGTAGTCCGATCTCACTGAGCGCCGTATCAACCTGAGCCGCGCGAAGATCCTGGCGCACCCTGGTACCTATGCCACCAACTCGAATTCCATCTTCTATTGTGACAACAAGCCTGTGCTTGCTCGCAAGGCTAACTACAGATTCAGGAACTGGAATGACCCAACGAGGATCAATAACTGTGGCACCAATTCCTTGATCGGCAAGCATCTTGGCAACTTGTAGCCCCATGTGAGCCATTGAACCAACGGCCAGGATAAGTACGTCTTTAGCTGGACTCTCCATAAGTACATCAACGCCGTCGTCTAGTCGTCTTATTGCTTCGATCTCTTGAGAAACAGAACCCTTCGGGAACCTAATAACAGTCGGTCCATCAGATACTTCGATTGCTTCATTGAGCTCTTCAACAAGCCTCTTCCCATCTCTCGGTGATGCGATTCGGATTCCAGGAACAATCTGTAGCATGGCCAGATCCCACATGCCATGATGGCTAGCGCCGTCAGGACCAGTTACACCCGCACGGTCAAGCACGAAGGTGACTCCTGCCTTGTGTAAAGCAACATCCATCAAAACCTGATCAAACGCGCGACCCATAAAGGTGGCATATACAGCCACAACAGGATGCAGCCCTCCAAAAGCCATTCCCGCCGCTGAAGTCACTGCGTGCTGCTCGGCGATTCCAACATCGAATACCCGATCTGGGTACTTCTGGGCAAACTTGTGAAGCCCTACGGGAATCAACATCGCTGCAGTAATTCCAATTACGTTGGGCCTGTTCTTTGCAATCTCAACCATTTCATCTGCGAAAACGCCGGTCCAACTCTGCTTGCCAGAATCTCCAACAGCTTTTCCGGTGTCTGGATCGATTTGACCAACCGCGTGGAACTGATCCGCCTCATCGCTCACAGCCGGTTCGTAACCTTTACCTTTTTGGGTAATTGCGTGAACTATAACGGGATTGGCATACTTCTTTGCCTGCTTTAGGGCTTCTTCCATGGCGTTCATATCGTGACCGTTAACTGGACCGATGTACTTCAAATCAAGATTTGGGAAGATTCCCTTAGGTGCGAAGGTGCCAAGTAATCCCTTAGCGGCACCGCGCAATGTCGAGTAAGCCATTCTTCCTGGCATACCGAATTTGTAGAAAACCTTGCGAATAAGTCTGTAAAGTCTGCGATAAATACGTTCGGTTCGAATACCGTTGAGATACCTGGCCAACCCACCGATAGTTGGTGCGTATGATCTTCCATTGTCGTTGACAACAATCACCAGCTTGCGGTCGTTGTCGTCGCTGATGTTGTTGAGCGCTTCCCAGGTCATGCCACCTGTGAGAGCACCGTCTCCAACAACCACAATCACGTAGCGATCGTCCTGTTTTGTTAGGCGATAGGCCTTTGCGATGCCGTCTCCCCAAGATATAGAAGATGAAGCGTGTGAGCTTTCAACAATGTCGTGCACCGACTCAGAACGCTGCGGGTAACCGGCTATACCCTCCTTGGAGCGCAAGTTGTCGAAGTTCTTTCTTCCAGTAAGCAACTTGTGGACATAAGACTGGTGGCCGGTGTCAAATATGATGCTGTCTTTTGGTGAATCGAAGACTCTATGAATAGCAAGAGTTGTTTCAACAACTCCCAAGTTGGGACCTAGGTGCCCGCCAGTTTTTGCAACCTTAGAGATTAGAAATTCACGAATGTCCTGGGCAAGCTCAATAACCTCAGCGTCCTTTAGACCCTTTAGGTCCTCCGGTCCGTTGACTCTATCTAAAATGCTCATTTTGGTATGCGACTTCCTTTATGCCTTTACTAACGATCGAAGCACATACTGCAAGATTCCGCCATGGCGGAAATAGTCAGCTTCTCCAGGGGTGTCGATACGCAAAGTGGCCTCGAACTCGACCGTTTGCTTTCCAGGCTCGGAGTGCTCACTTGGCTTGGCAAGTACCTGCAGGGTTTTAGGTGTAACACCCTCGTTTAGTTTCTCAACTCCAGAAATGTCAAAAATCTCTGTGCCATCAAGGCCCAATGAGTCAGCCGACGCTCCGGCTGGGAATTCCAAAGGCAGGACACCCATTCCAATTAGGTTGCTTCGGTGAATGCGCTCAAAGCTTTGGGTGATTACTGCTCGAACACCAAGCAAGCTGGTGCCCTTTGCTGCCCAGTCCCTTGAAGACCCAGAACCATATTCTTTCCCGCCAAGAATTACTAGCGGTGTTCCAGCAGCCTGATAGTTTTCTGAAGCGTCGTAAATAAAAGCCTGCTGCCCTGAGGTAGTTGTGAAGTCTCTGGTGTATCCACCCTCAACATCTTGAAGTAGCTGGTTACGCAAACGAATGTTGGCAAATGTTCCACGAATCATAACCTCGTGATTTCCACGGCGAGATCCATAGCTGTTGAAATCAACCCTTGATACCCCATGCTCAGTCAAGTACTTGCCGGCAGGAGAATCTGCCTTGATGGAGCCAGCTGGGCTGATGTGATCTGTAGTTACTGAATCCCCCAACTTTGCCAGCACGCGAGCATTATGAATGTCAGTTACCGGCGCGGGCTCCATGCTCATGCCATCAAAATATGGTGGCTTGCGAACATAGGTTGACTTGGCATCCCAAGAAAAGGTATCTCCGGTTGGAGTCTCAAGAGATTGCCATCTCTTATCACCATCAAAAACACCTGCGTACTGAGTGGTGAACATATCCGAGTTGATTGACGAGTCAATAGTGTTTTGCACTTCCTCGGGAGTCGGCCAGATATCTCTCAAGAAGACATCTTCTCCGGAAGAGTCTTCACCAAGCGAATCTTTCTCAAAATCAAAATCCATGGTTCCAGCTAGCGCGTAAGCAATTACTAGCGGCGGCGAGGCCAAGTAGTTCATTTTCACATCCGGATTGATGCGTCCCTCAAAGTTTCTATTTCCAGAAAGCACAGCGGTAACAGCTAGGTCGTTTTCGTTCACTGCGGCAGAAATTTCCTCATCAAGAGGTCCGGAGTTTCCAATACACGTTGTGCAGCCGTAGCCAACCAGTTGGAAACCCAGAGCGTCTAGGTCCTTAGTTAATCCGGCCTTGTCGTAGTAGTCGGTAACAACCTTTGATCCAGGGGCTAAGGATGTCTTGACCCAAGGCTTTGCTTTCAGGCCCTTTGCAACAGCTTTTCTTGCAAGAAGTCCCGCCGCCATCATCACAGAAGGGTTTGAAGTGTTAGTGCAAGAGGTTATCGAAGCGATGCTCACGTGTCCGTTGTCCATCGAGAAATCTTTTCCGGATACCTTTGCTGGCTTAGAAGCTTTTGAGGAGTAGGTAAGGATGTCTTTCGCGAACTGATTCTTTGACTTGGACAATTCGATTCGATCCTGGGGACGCTTAGGCCCGGCTATTGATGGAACAACGGTTGAAAGGTCAAGCTCTAGGTATTCGCTGTAACGGGGTTCGATCGAAGGATCGTGCCAGAGGCCCTGGGCTTTACTGTATTGCTCGACAAGTTCAATGTCAGCTTGCTTTCTTCCAGTGAAGCGAAGGTAGTCAAGGGTTACCCTGTCAATTGGGAAGATCGCCACCGTTGAACCAAACTCGGGGCTCATGTTTCCAATTGTTGCTCGGTTAGCCAAAGGGACTGAAGCCACTCCAGCTCCGTAGAATTCAACAAACTTTCCAACTACTCCATGCTGGCGCAGTTTCTCAGTAATGGTTAAAACAACGTCAGTAGCAGTTGCTCCCATCGGAATCTGACCAGTGAGCTTAAAGCCAACAACTTTAGGAATAAGCATGGAAACTGGTTGGCCAAGCATCGCAGCCTCGGCTTCAATTCCACCAACACCCCAACCGAGCACTCCAAGGCCGTTAACCATTGTGGTGTGAGAATCTGTTCCAACACAGGAGTCTGGGTAGGCAAGTAATTGTCCATTAACATTCCTGGTCATCACGGTTCGAGCTAGGTACTCAATGTTTACCTGGTGCACGATTCCGGTGCCAGGAGGAACAACCTTGAAATCGTCGAACGCCATCTGCCCCCAACGAAGGAATTGGTAGCGCTCAGCGTTTCGTTGATATTCATATTCGACGTTCTTTTCAAAAGCGTCCGCGGACCCCGCGACGTCGATAACCACCGAATGATCGATAACTAGCTCAGCTGGAGCTAGCGGGTTAATCTTCTTTGGGTCTCCCCCGAGATCAACCATGGCTTCGCGCATGGTTGCCAGGTCTACAACACATGGCACACCAGTGAAGTCCTGCATGATTACACGTGCCGGTGTGAACTGAATCTCAGTGTCCGGTTCCGCCTTTGGGTCCCAGTCCAGAATGGATTGAATGTGAGAAGAAGTTACGTTAGCTCCGTCTTCAGTTCGAAGAAGGTTCTCCAGAAGAATCTTTAGGCTGTAGGGCAAGGTCTTGGCATCTAGCTTGCTGATGTCGAAGATGCGGTAGGACTCGGTGCCCACCAAAAGATCGCGCCCTACGCCGAAACTGTCAATCTTTGACATCTATAACTCCTAGGTATTTGAGCAAATGAGCTCCAGCTATCAAATTTACCACTTAGCGGGTCCGAAGCACCGTGGCTCGAAGTATCAGCCAGGTCACCAGGATAACCAGCGCATAAAGAGGTGGACCCATGGCCACTCTTGCGGTGGCCAGTAGTTCAACACTTCCAGCTAGAAAAAGAGGCACCTGAACGGCCAGGCGGAGGCTGAAGAACCCTACCCACATCGAAGTAACCAGTGAGTAGATCGTTAGTTTCTTTCGATCCTTGCGCCAACTGGTTGCATTGCCTCGAAGAATCTCTACCAAAACACCAATAACGGGCCAGCGAACCAAGATTGAGATCAAAAGGACACTGCCGTAAACAGCGTTGGTAATAAAACCAGGTACAAAGTAGTCAACTGCCTCACCGCCTTCACGAAGAGCCAGCCAGGCAGCAAAACCCACGGCTATAGCACCGATTAGTGCGCTACTTGCAGATTTGCGTGTGATCAAGCGATAGAGAATAAACAGCGCTGAAGTTCCACCCGCCAACGAAACCGCAATAATCGCTTCACCGGTTAGGGCAAAGCTTGCCCCAAACAGCAAGCTTGGCAAAATCGTCTCTGTGATACCGAGCTTTCCGCCCATGCCTTCTAGCAAAGATTTGCCATCAAGACTGAGGGTGCCGTCAGTGGAACTAATTCCAAGCCGCTTCGCGGCAGAAGCGCGAACTTTATCGTCGCTCATTAGCTCACACTCTTTTGGGCGCCCGCTGGAGCAACAAGTTCCAAAAGTTCTTTGGGCGGCATTGGTGCGCTACCGCGAACCACGGCAACCGATCTAAAAATGTCAATCATGTGTGACATCGATAACGTGTCACCAAGTGCGAGACCACTTATTACACCGCGTAGGAACCACTTTGGGCCATCAACCCCAATAAACTTTGCCAACCTCGAAGTGCCATCTCTAGTAGCTATCTGAGCGTTTAGCTCGGGACCCAAAGGGCCAACGACGCTCTCAGTTTTGCCACCCTGTGCAGTTATTGACTGCTCTAGAGCAGATCGAATCTCATGCCAGACCCCTTCGGCCCCCGGGGCACTAAACGCCTGAAGCTGTAGCGTTGAACCCCTGTGCTCGACTGTTAGTGCCACGATTCGATTAGTTGCTTCTTCAACTTCGAGCTTGTAAACAACGTCATCTCGCATTGGAAGCTGGATAGCCCCAAAATCAATGCTGGGGCGAACCTGAATCAATTCGGTGATGTCGAACGGGCCGGCGCTGAACCGATCAAGCGGCTGTGACTTAGTAGTACCGTAATTGTCCACTTACTTATTCCCCGTCGATCCAAAGCCCGATTGGCCCCTGTCGCTGTCAGGTAGTTGTTCAACCGCGATGAAGTCCGCGCGCTCTACCTTTTGAATTAGCAGTTGAGCGATGCGGTCTCCTTCCTCCACTTCAAAGGATTCAGAGGAAGAGTTATAAAGCGTGACCATAATCTCGCCCCGATACCCGGCGTCAATCGTGCCCGGTGAATTTAGAACCGTTACACCATGCTTTAAAGCAAGACCAGAACGTGGATGCACTAGACCTACAAAACCTGACGGCAAAGCTATCGAGACTCCAGTTGGAACCAATTCGCGACTACCTGGAGCAATTGAAAGCTTCTTGGTCGAGCGAAGATCTGCACCAGCGTCACCAGCCTTAGCGTAGCTAGGCTCGAAACCTGGAAGTGCCGAGATTAGGACAGGTACGTCAGTCATAGATTCCCAGCGTAATCTATTGAGTGTGACTGAACTAGTAAAGCCTGATTCGTTGCTCTACAGCGAGCGTGTGCTTCCCAATTTTGGGACCTTTGCCGCTGTATTCGTGCTGTTGCCATCAACGTTGATCATCGCTGAACCCTTTGACCTGAGGATTGGACTAGTGGTTGGCCTTATCGCAGTATCCACAATTTGGGGTTTGCTTGTATTCAGGGCACCAAGGATTCAGGTTTCAAAGAACCATCTGAGGGTGGGCAGGGTAACAATTCCGAGACACTCAATTGGAAAACCCTTAGCAATAACAAAGAGTGAAATATTTGCAGAACGTGGTCCAAACCTAGACCCTGCTGCCCACAAGGTTTTTCAAGGATCGGTAAAGACAGCTGTGAAAATCCCGGTTACAGACCCCGAGGATCCGACTCCCTACTGGCTGGTTTCGACACGACATCCAAACAAGCTAGTTGAGGCCCTTAGCAACTCCTAAGAATCACACTCGGAACATATAGGGCCGTTCTTGGTCTTTCTCGCCACTAAGGAACGGTGCTTGACGATAAAGCAGTTCGAGCAGGTGAATTCATCTTCCTGAGGCGGCAAGACCACCACTTCGAGATCTTCTGAAACTACATCTGGGATTGAGAAAGAGTCCCCGGCGTCAATGTCTTCGGTATCCGAAGCGGCTTTGGCGGGACCACGTTCCTTTATGGCTTCGAGAGACTCTGTGTCGTCGTCAGCTTTTCTAGGAGCGTCGTAATCGGTAGCCATGGTAGGCCCTTTCTTTCGTTCTTTAGGCGCTAGTAGTGTCTAACAAATACCCCCCAATAGCAAACTGACACAGCGTGAATTTCCTTGGAATTTGCCGTGTTTTTGCGCTGCGCGAACAAGCTTGCTGGCAAACTCTTAGACAGGAGATAACAAGCCATGAAAGACATCAGATTCTTAGGTTCAGATGGTGATTTTCTATTGCTGGAAGACTCCGAGGGTCAAAGATTTCGCTTACTTCTAGATCAGCCACTCCGAAGCGCCATTAAGAACGAAGTTCCTCAGATGTTGGATCAGCCAAGATTGAGCCCGAGGGAGATCCAAGAAGAAATACGTGTGGGCCGAAGCATTGACGAGATTGTCCAAGCCAGCGGCGCTCCTGTTGACTACGTTATGAAATTTGCACAACCAGTTCTCGATGAACTAAATCATGCGGTCTTGAATGCACTAACTGTTCGCCTCGAAGTGCCAGGTGACCGATTTAACAACCCAACAACTAGGGAATTCGGGGAGATCATCAAGGCAAGACTTGCTGCCAGTGGAGCAGGGATCGAAAAATGGTCTGCAATGAAAGCTCCAGAACATGGGTTCTATATTTACTGCGAGTACGAACTTGCTGGTAAGCAAAACAAAGCCACTTGGCTCTACGACCCAAAGCGTCTAGCACTTATCCCAGAAAACGAGTCAGCGATTTCAATCTCATCCGGAGACCGGATAGCTACTCCAGCGCCTAAGTTGCGTCCGGTACAAACCCCAGCCTCAGACTTCACGTCAAATCTTGCAGACACAGTCGAAATCATTCGTGAAGTACCAAAACTGACACCACAGCCTCTTCAGGAATCAGCTGCGCCACTCACATCGATTTCGGACACTGCTGACCTTTTGGAAGCGCTTCGAAAAAAACGTAACGAGCGAGAGCTGCTAGACGAGCAGGAAGATGTTCCTTCCACAGACTTTTTGTCCATTGTTCCCGATTTCGAAGAGCAAGAGTCGTTTCCAGAAGAGGACGTGAGTCAGGACCCTCCGGAAATTATCCTCGAGACACCACCGGCAAACAAAAGAGGAAGAGCTTCTATCCCAAGCTGGGATGAGATTGTCTTTGGAACTAAAACCGAAGACTAGAAAACAATGAATGGAACTTCCCATTCTTGTTGTGTCATTCCCCCGTGCTGACCAATCATCAAAAGTGATCTGGCTTTGGCAAAACCGCGATGGTAAACAACGCGATCTGATTTCGGCAGAAGAACGAGATCAGGGGCCATCAGGACTGACTGGGCCGACAGTTCTGCGAGCCACCCTGCCTCTACTAGCTCAGCAGTAGTTGCGATATCGCATACGTGTCCAATGGCTTGGTTTATCTGCTCTAGCTTTGCAGCAAGATTGATGGACTCTGGATAATACAGATAACCAACTCTTGGATCGCCGCCGATTTGCTCAAGATCGTCAAAACAATCATATTCATCAAGATAAATATGTCTTTCCATCGGAACGTCTATGACACCGTGGTCGGCAGTTAAGATCACGCCGTCATTCGAACTAAGCGATTTTGCAAACTTCGCCAGTTCGGCGTCAAGATCTTCCAACTTGTTTAGCCATCGCAGCGATTTTGAGCCATAGCGATGTGCGAGTTGATCAAGTTCGGGAAAGTATAGGTACGTCAAGCTGTTGGGAGCGTTAAGAGCTTTTTTTGCCGCTGACAAGCGATCTTCGAAGCTAGCGGCTGGAATGTATTTAGCGTTTGGCATGGTTGCCAATGTGAAGCCAGACTGGTCGTATTCAGTAGGACCAATTGTTGAAACAATCACGCCTTGAGCGGCGGCTTTTTCGGATATCGTTTCCAGATCCTGATACTTGCGCGGATCCAATTCGGAACCCAGGTCGTTCAAGAAGTTTACGTTTTGCTTTATGGATCGGTCGTATACTCGGTGACCCAAAACTGCATGACAACCATTTGGTTCACCGGTTGCCATCGAAGTTAAGCTCGAACTGGTCGTTGCTGGAAAGCCGGCGAATAGTGACCTGCCTGCTCTTAGCTTCTGGTTCAAAAATGGTGCATGCCCCGCGGCGTATCTTATGTTTTCAGTTCCCAGGCCATCCACGAGAATTACTAGATAACTCTTCTTCTTGGCTAGTTTGAGCGGATTGTCTGCTGTGTCGAGTGCTAGATAAGCACTCAAGTAGGCATCGGAAAGCCTCCCGAGTGATTTGGGAACAGAAGGTAGCATCGAAGCTAAGTTTGCCACAGCAACAGGAAGACCATGGCCAAAGATCCTATTGAAGTAGTTCCAGAGCGCATCTTCGACATCGACCTCTCAAAGGAGATGCAGGATTCGTTTCTTGAGTATTCCTATTCCGTTATTTACTCGAGAGCTCTACCGGATGCCAGGGATGGCCTTAAGCCTGTTCATAGGCGCATCGTCTACCAAATGGGTGAGATGGGTCTTCGTCCAGACAAGGGTCACGTCAAATCCGCCCGAGTAACTGGCGAGGTCATGGGAAAGCTCCACCCCCACGGTGATAGCGCCATCTATGACGCCCTAGTTCGAATGGCCCAGCCGTTTTCGCTTCGCGCTCCACTAATTGACGGTCACGGAAACTTTGGAAGCCTGGACGATGGGCCAGCTGCGGCTAGGTATACAGAAGTAAGACTCTCTGCGGCAGCCCTAATGATGAATGAGGGCTTGAATGAGGATGTCGTTGATTTCAAGCCCAACTACGACGCTCAGCTTTCAGAGCCCGAGGTTCTACCTGCTGCTTTCCCAAATCTTCTAGTAAACGGGGCTTCTGGAATTGCAGTTGGTATGGCTACCAACATGCCTCCTCACAATATGCGTGAGGTTATCAAAGCGGCAATCCACCTTCTTAAGCACCCGAAGAGCACGCTCCAGGATCTAATGAAAATCGTTCCTGCTCCAGATTTTCCAAACGGTGGAATCATCATTGCCGGAGAGGGAATCGCTGAGGCATACGAAACCGGCCGTGGCTCTTTCAAGACGCGTGCGCGAGTTGCTGTTGAGAGCGTTGCTCCGAGAAAGATGGGGTTGGTTGTAACCGAACTTCCCTACCTTGTTGGCCCAGAGAAGGTGATCGAGAAGATCAAGGAGGGTGTTAACAGCAAGAAACTTCAGGGTATTTCCGATGTTATTGATCTAACCGACCGCAGCAACGGACTAAAGCTGATTATTGAGCTCAAGACTGGCTTCGACCCACAAGTTGTCCTGGATCTTCTCTACCGCTACACCCCAATGGAAGATAGCTTCGGCATCAACAACGTGGCGCTGGTTGACGGGCAACCACAAACCCTGGGCCTTCGGGACCTATTGGATGTTTATTTAGCTCACCGAGTGGTTGTAACCAAGCGTCGCAGTCAAAACCGCCTGGGTAAGCGTCAGGCCAGATTACACCTAGTCGAAGGAATGCTTCTTGCAATTGTTGCAATCGACGAGGTTATCAAGATAATTCGGGCTTCAGAAGAAGTCCAAGAGGCCAAAACCAAGCTCATGAAGAAGTTCAAGCTCTCGGACATCCAAGCCGAATACATATTAGAACTTCGACTCAGAAGGCTAACTAAGTTCTCCAAGCTCGAACTAGACAACGAGAAGAAGCAGCTCAAGAAAGAAATTGAAGAGCTCGAGAAGATTCTTTCCTCCGACAAGATCTTGAAAGAACTAGTTGCCACTGAGCTGCAAGAAGTTGCCGACAACTACGGGGATGACCGCCGAACATCACTTCAAGCCGAGGAAACTGCTGCACCTGTTTCAAGCGGTAAAGATCAAGTATCGGCGCAGCTAACCGACTCCCCCACAGCCGTTACCTTAACATCGAACGGACGTGTGTTCCGCTCAGAGTCATCTGATGCACCAACTTCAAGAAAGCTTGGCTACCGGAGCTGGTTCCCTTCCACGACTCGATCTGACGTAGTTTTCATTACAGACCTCGGTCGCATGCTCAGAACGCACATCGGGGACATTCCAGTCGGTGAGTACGGCGCCCAGAACCCTGGGCCTTTGGCCGCGGAATTCCTGGGTATCGGCAAGAAAGAGAAAGTTATTGCCATTATTCCAGTTGACGATAAGAGCGTGGTTGCCCTGGGAACCAAGAATGGAACTGTGAAAAGAGTTCTTCCAGACTTCCCACAGAAGTCAGACTTCGAGTGCATCAACTTGAAAGCTGGCGACAAAGTAGTAGGAGCTGCGCTTTCAGAAGAGAACGATGAGCTAGTTTTTATCACTCAGGACGCGCAGCTGCTTCGATTCGACGCTAAGACCGTTCGACCTCAGGGTAGAAATGGCGCAGGTATGGCAGGAATAAAGACCGAATCCGAAGTTGTATTCTTTGGAGTCCTAAAGCCAAAGGCCAAGAACATCGTCTTCACTATCGCAAACAGCTCCAAATCTCTCCCTGGGACAGATCCCGGCGCTTTCAAGGTCAGCAAGATTGATGAATTCCCCAAAAAAGGCAGGGCTACCGGTGGAATGAGATCTCACAAATTCACTAAGGCTAGAGATCAGATCGCCTTGGCTTTTGTTGGACCAGAGTCATTCC
Organism: Rhodoluna sp.; assembly: GCA_044338175.1. GTDB lineage: Bacteria > Actinomycetota > Actinomycetes > Actinomycetales > Microbacteriaceae > Rhodoluna. The sequence continues at coordinate 1,790 of JBIIME010000023.1, read as the reverse complement.
AACTACTTGACGCCAAGGGTAAGGCAATCGGTATTGAGTACGAAGTTCAAAAGCGCGATACCTCGGGAGACGCAGCACCAGCCATTAGCTTTATCGGCTTAGCTTAGGCGTCGATTCTTTCCCGCTCTAAGGTGTCCGCAGAATCGATAATAAAGTCTCTTCTTGGACCGACCTCATTACCCATCAACAGCTCAAACATCTTCTCGGCTGCCGCGGCATCTTTTACAGTGACTCTCCTGAGGGCACGCTTTGATCGGTCCATGGTCGTTTCCGCCAGTTGTTCGGCGTCCATCTCTCCGAGTCCCTTATAGCGCTGAATTGGTTCTTGGTAACTCTTCTTGGCGGTTTTTAGTTTCGCAAGCAATTTCTCAAGCTCGGCCTGCGAATAGGTATAGATGTGCTCGTTTGCTTTGGTCCCGGGATTTATGACCGTTACTCGATGAAGCGGTGGAACGGCCGCATAAACTCTTCCATCCTCTACTAGGGGTCGCATATACCTAAAGAAGAGTGTCAAAAGCAGTGTTCTGATGTGTGCACCATCAACATCAGCATCGCTCATCAGAATCACTTTTCCATACCTTGCGGCAGGAAGCTCGAAGCTACGACCAGAGCCTGCTCCCAGCACTTGGATAATCGATGCGCACTCTGTGTTGGAGAGCATGTCGGCTACCGAGGCCTTTTGAACATTTAGAATTTTGCCTCGAATTGGAAGCAGCGCTTGATACTCGCTGTTACGTGCCAGCTTTGCGGTGCCTAGAGCCGAATCACCCTCCACTATGAAAAGTTCTGAAACTTCAGTCTCAGATGTTCGACAGTCCACCAGTTTGCTTGGCAAGGATGAGCTCTCAAGGGCATTTTTTCTGCGTTGCGTTTCCTTATGAGTTCTTGCAGACACTCTCGATTTTGTTTCGGCCACAATCTTCTCTAGGACAAGAGCAGACTGGGTCTTGTCATCTCTCTTGCCAGAAGAGAATCGCTCGTTTAGCCTCTTCGCGACAATTGCGGCAACAATGTTCTTTACTGCAGGCGTCCCAAGAATTTCCTTGGTCTGACCTTCAAACTGTGGCTCGGCCAGGCGGACTGCGACAACAGCTGTTAACCCTGCAAGGATGTCTTCTTTTTCTACCTTGTCATTGCCAAGCTTTAGCTTTCTAGAATTTGCATCAATCTCGGCACGGATCGCCTTCACGGCTCCTTGTTCAAAGCCAGAGACGTGGGTTCCACCCTTGGGTGTTGCGATGACGTTTACAAATGAGCGGAAGCTGGTTTCGTAACCGGTTCCCCAGCGAAGAGCAATGTCCACCTCACATTTTCTAGTGACCTCGGTAGAAACCATGTTTCCCTTTTTGTCGAGAACCGGAACTGTCTCTGTGAAATCAGTTTCTCCCCTGAGTCTCCAAATTGCTGTCAGGGCTGCATCAGGGGCAAGGAAGTCAACAAACTCCGAGATGCCGCCATCAAATTTGAACTCTTGCTTGGTGGCTTTGCCGCTTCTTTTGTCCACGACAGAAAGAACCAATCCAGGAACCAAGAAGGCTGTCTGCCTGGCTCGATCTTCAAGGTCTTTGAGATCAAAAGCGGTCTCTTTTACGAAGATTTGTGGGTCTGGCCAATACCTGACTCTGGTACCGGTTTTGTTCTTGGCTACTTTCCCAAGAACCTTGAGTTCGCTTTTCTTGGCAAAAGCCTTGAAGGGGTTTTGTGGAGAAATTGATTTCTTGTCGTCGAAAACACCTGGCTCACCACGATGGAAAGACATTGCCCAGGTTTGGCCGTTTCGATCAACTTCA
>JBIIME010000022.1:0-21776 GCA_044338175.1 Rhodoluna sp. | reverse complement strand
CAAGCGATGCCATGCTAGCGCTCTACCAAAAAGAGCATGAGATCATTCGATCAAAGGTAGCTAAAGATATTCCAATCACCACAAACTTCATGCGATTGTTCCCACACGCCGACTATTGGAAGTGGGCTGAGGAAATAGATGTAATCAGCGACGACTGGTATCCGGACCCATCAGATCCAGACCATCAGATTGAAAGTTCACTAGGAGCGGATCTAATGCGCTCACTCAAGCTTGGTAAGCCTTGGCTTCTAATGGAGCAGGCTCCCTCCGCAATCAACTGGCGCCAGGTTAATGGTCCGAAAGTAAACGGGTCTTACAGCCGCTGGTCAATTCAGCAAATTGCTCACGGTGCCGATGGTGTGCTGCACTTCCAGTGGCGGGCATCACTTCGCGGAGCGGAGAAGTGGCATTCGGGTATGGTCCCGCACTCCGGAACCGACACCAGGGTTTGGAATGAAGTTCGCGACCTAGGTAACCAACTAAAGAAGCTAACTCCCGTTGTGGGATCAACCACAAATTCAGAAATAGCTTTGCTGCTGGATTGGAACAGCTGGTGGGCTTTAGAGCTGGACTCCAGGCCATCTACGCTTCTTCGTCAGCGGACCTTCTTGCTGGATTACTACCGACACTTTTTTGAACTTGGCTACTCGGTTGATTTTGCTCACCCCGAACAAGATCTAACTAAATACAAGCTAGTGATTGCTCCGAATCTCTACTTGGCAACAGAGAAGGCAGTAAGCAACATCCGAAAGGCAATATCATCTGGGGTGAATTTTGTATTGGGTGCCTTCAGCATCGCCGTTGACGAGGATGAAGGAGTTCGTCCAGGCGGTCACCTTATTGACCTTAGAGATTTATTTGGCGCCTACTCAGAAGAGTGGTCCCCGCTTTATGCCGATGGGGCAGTCGATCTAGTTGATGGCTCAGGAAAACTCGTAGGGAAATCTGAGGGCTGGGCTGAATACATGAAGCTAACTCCGGGTGCAGAGGTGGTGCTTCGATACAACAGCGGTGCCCTAGGCGATCTCCCAGCGGTTGTGAAAAAGAATCTGGGCGCAAACAGCACCTGGATCCTTAGCTGTAGACCAGATCAAGCACTCATGAAAGACCTTCTGAAAGGAATACTTGCCCCACTGGGAATCAACCCTATTGGGGTCGATGCTGGAGCAGGTGTAGAGGTTGCTAAGCGAGAAAATCAAAGCGTTGAGTTTTACTTCTTGATGAACCACACTCTGACAGCTAGAAGTGCATCAATTTCGAAAGAAACAGAAGACCTAATTTCTGGTGAGAAGTTTGCTAGTGGAACCAAGGTTTCGGTGACCGCGGGCGGATGGCGAGTGCTTAGCTCTTCCAAGGTTTGAGCCAAGAGCGAGGCTTACTTAGCTGTTAGACTTTGGGGGCTCCCTTGGCAACAAGGGATGTTCAGGGGCCTCTAGCTCAGTTGGTTAGAGCAACGGACTTTTAATCCGTGGGTCGTCGGTTCGATCCCGACGGGGCCTACCAGCAACACTTACTGGGATCTTTAGCCAGGAATCCTAAATATACTTTCCTTCATGTACCCTCTCCTGTCTGAACGACTAAGTATCGAGCCGCTAGGAATCTCTGACCTAGAGTCATTCGTCGAATATAGGCAAGATCCCGACATAGCCCGATTCCAGAGCTGGGACCCAAGCTATTCCGCGAAGCAGGCAATCGAATTGATTAATTCTCAAGCTGGAGTAATACTTCCTGAGCCGGGGCAGTGGCTTCAACTCGCCGTTCATAGCCAACTAAACGGTGACCTAGTTGGTGATCTGGCAATTCACTCGGTCGCAGGGGGTGAGTCAGTTTTTGAACTGGGCTTCACATTTTCTCGACGGCACCAAGGTAAGGGGTTCGCCAGGGAATCGGTGGCTAGAATCATTGACTTTCTTTCCTGCGAAACTGGAGCGACCAGATTAATCGCAAATACGGACGAGCGAAATACAAGAGCTCTCAAATTACTCACTTCGCTTGGCTTTGTGAACCGGCAAGAGAAGAATTGGTCTGAAAACTTTAAGAATGAGTTAGTCACTGTCCTTTATTTTGAAAGAACCATTTGACCCTAGTCCGAATTTACAAGTATTTGAGTTACAAATGTTGAGAGACAATGTGTAAGAATAGAGGTCTCTATAAGGAGTCCCAGAGGGGTTTAGATTGAAAAAACTACGCGTTGGGGTAATCGGTGGCGGCCAGTTTTCATCCTCTTTTATTCATCTTTTCCAGGCACACCCCTTTGTTGATGAAGTGGCTCTAGTTGAACCAAACCCCGAGCGTCGAGAAAAAGGTGCCAAAAAGTTTTCCATTAGCCAAACCTTTGAGAACTTAGCTGATTTCTGGAAAAGTGACTTTGATGCAGTGGCCATTTTTACACCACGCTGGACTCACGCTCAGATTGCCCTAGAGGCGATAGAAAATGGCCGTCATGTCTACACGGCAGTACCTATGGGAATAACCCAAGACGAGGTAACAGAACTTGTTGACGCTGCCGGTACGTCAGGGCTAACTTACTTCATGGCTGAGACAAGTTATTACTACCCTGCGGTGGTTTTCTCGAGGAAGAAATTCCTTGAAGGCCAAATTGGCAAGTTTGTTTATGGAGAAGGGGAGTATCTTCATGACATGTCGCATGGTTTCAGTGAAGCTTACGCAGCAAACGGTGGAGATGGCTGGAAGTCAAGTGCCAGCTTCCCGCCAATGCTCTACTCAACTCATTCAGTGAGTGCAATTCTTTCCATAACAGGAGCGCATGCCACATCTGTTACCTGTATTGGTCTTCCGGACACCGCAAGTGATGGAATCTTTGATTCCAACGTGAGCATGTGGAAAAACAATCAGAGCAACCAGGTAGCCCTGTTTGAGACTAGCGATGGCGGAGTGTTGCGTATCGCCGAACTGAGACGTGTTGGCACATCTCCCCTTGAGCCAACTGTTCGGATGAGCATTTTTGGGACAGAAGGATCTTTCGAGCAACAAGTTGGTTATGCGTCTTGGGCTACAAAGCACACCTTCGACATAGTCACCGAAGAAATCAGCACTTTCTCAGATGTTGAGAATCCAAACTCCCTCAAAGCCGATTACGCTTCACCAAATTTGTGGGATGGGGGCTTCGCAAAAGTTCATGACAGAAGCGCTTTGCCGAAAGAATTTGCTGGTTTGTCAAATGGTCACGGAGGTTCACACCAGTTCATGGTGGATGACTTCGTAATGGACGCAGTGGGTCAGCGTAAAGCACCGATGAACGTCTATGACGCCGCTCGATTTACTCTTCCTGGAATTTTGGCTCACGAGTCAGCTCAAATGGCAGGAAAGAAGCTAGAGATTCCTAAGCTCTGAGAAACGTTTAGGTTCTCAGCAGCGTAGCAACTACTAAGAATTCTTTTTGCTAGCTGCCTTTGCCTGCTTGTCAAGACGCTTCTCTTTTAGGTTCTTGGCAGGGGCCTTCTTGTTGTTCTTTTGTGGTTTCTGTTCTTTCTGAGCCATGATTTCCTCTTCTCTCTAGGGTTTCTTATCTAATGCAAATCTATCGGATGTTGTTTTTCCTCTGTCCGATATATATAACAATAACTACTACTGAGATGTAAAGTGCCTGGCTCACAGCAACGACCCTCTCCCAGACCCCGACATTCGTGGTGTTTGGGTCTGTCCAGCTACTTAGGAACCACAGAGCCAATGCCACTTGTAGCGCCGTGCCGATGATGGCTGCCGGGGGCTTGAGAATCCAAGGAGCGTCCTTCCGGGTCCTCATAGCAAACAGGTGCCAGCCGGCAGATAAAACGAATGAGGCAATTGCGAAGACTCGATGCCAAAACGAGTATCCAATAAGCGGGGTTGGAAAGATAGTAAGCCCGAAGGTGCAAATCGCAGCTAGGAACAGTGCGACTCTTCCAGGAAAGGCAAAGGTTCTGGCATAAATGGAAGCAATGAGAGTAAGCACTCCCCCAAGAACAAAGAAGCTGGACATCACAAGCTGAACCGGGGATTCGTTGGCGGCTAAATCGCTGATGGTTTGTCGGACCGGATCGTAGCCAACCCAAAGTGCTCCAGCGATACTCCAGCCAAGCACGGACTGAATTGGACCGATGAGTGCAGCTATGAATGCTGGTTTCTCAATTGGCTTCATGAGCTGAGCTTACTCACTTTCGATTTGGGGGCCTAGAATTCAATCGGGCATGCCCTTCAATTTCAAAGGTGGTGGAGAATGTCAGAAATAGAACTATCACTGGCTGAAGCCGCTGAAACAGGCAACGTAAAAGTTCTCACCTCCATCTTGGAACTTATGGCTCCTCACGAAATCGCTGAGGAGCTCAACCGACTCGATTCCGTCGAGAGCACTTTGGTATGGCGACTGCTGCCTAAAGACGAAGCACTCGAAGTGTTTGAGGAACTGGACGCTTCAAATCAACAGCAGATTCTTTCAGGTATAAGAGGTCAAATATTTAGAGACCTACTTGAAAGCATGGACCCAGATGATAGAGCCAGATTATTGGGTGAGGCTCCAGCAAGTTTCGTAAAGAAAGTTCTCGAAGGACTAAGCCCTAAAGAGCGAAAGATGACTGCAGAGCTTCTTGGTTACCCAGAGGAAACTGTGGGCCGTTACATGTCACCCGAGGTTATCACCGTTGCGGAAACCAGCTCGGTAGGTGAAGTGCTTGAAATCATTCGTCGGAAGGGAAACTCTGCAGAGACTGTTTCTGTTCTAGCCGTTGTTGATAAGCAAAGAAAATTCATAGGGTCAGTGGATCTCACCGATGTTGTGATGGCAGACACCGACTCTACAATCAGCAAAATCGCAGATCCGGATGCCTCTATCGCGCTGGTTACCGATGATGCTGAAGCGGTCGCGAGGCTTCTCCAGGACACCAATGATCTTGCCCTAATGGTTTTGGATACTGAGCAGCGAGTAGTTGGTATTTTCACAGTTGACGACGCCATCGACATTATTGAAGAAGCCAACAGCGAGGACTTTGCCCGTCAATCCGCAGCACTTCCAAGCTCTGGGCATTACCTTTCAGGAAAAGTTTTTAACCTTGCCAGGCTTCGAATTGTCTGGTTGTTGTTCTTGATTATCGCGGCTACCCTTACCGTTTCCGTGCTTCAGGTATTCGAAGGCTCTCTTGAGAAATTCACCGCATTGGCGCTATTTATGCCAATGCTTATTGGCGCTGGGGGCAATGTTGGTTCTCAGGCAGCAACTAGTGCCGTGAGAGCAATTGCACTTGGTGAGGTAAGGCCAAAAGATGTCCTTCGGGTCGCCTGGCGAGAATCAAGAGTGGGTCTTCTGCTTGGTCTTGGTCTTGGCCTTGTTGGGCTTGTAGCTGGTTGGTTGGTTGCGAGTTGGCAAGTTGGGGCAACTGTTGCTCTGGCTATTGTTGTGGTTTGTATGTGGGCTGCAACCATAGGGGCAGTTCTACCTCTCGGTGCACAAGCTTTGAAGATTGACCCGGCGGTAATTTCGGCACCTATGGTGACAACCCTGGTGGACGCTACGGGGCTGGTTATTTACTTCTTGATTGCAGGGGCGATTCTAGGGGTCTAGAGTTCGCTGACTGTGTCTAGATCCAGCGTGAAGCCTGATACTCCGCAAAAACTTTTCTAACAGTTCCTGACCTGCCCCGAATAACTATCGACTCTGTGAAAATCATGTCGTCTTTCTTCTTGACCCCTGAAAGCAAGGCTCCGTCTGTGACACCGGTAGCAACAAAAAAAGTGTTATCTGAAGAGACCATCTCATTCATCTCATATACGTAGTCAAACTTTAGGCCTGCTGCATCACCTCGTTCTCTTTCAAAATCTTCTCTTGGTGCCAAGATCCCCTGCATAAAGCCACCAAGAGCTCTAATGCCACACGCCGTCACGATTCCCTCGGGTGATCCTCCAACACCTGCACAGATATCTATTCTCGAATCGCCGCGAGCTGCCTGTATACCTCCAGCTACATCACCATCGAGTAGCAACCTGGTGGCGGCTCCCGCATCTCTGATTTGCTGGATTAGCTCGCTGTTGTATTCGCGGTCCAATACTGCAACCACCATCTCATGAACCGCTTTACCGGCTCTTTTTGCGTAGGCTCTGATGTTTTCGCCAATTGGAAGTCTGATATCGCAAACCCCAACTCCAGCGGGTCCTGTAACGAGCTTGTTCATCTTATATACAGCCGAGGCATCAAGCATTGAGCCTCTATCTGCTACCGCAATAACCGAAATAGCGTTGTTTCGGCCAGCGGCAGTCAAGGAAGTCCCGTCTATGGGGTCTACTGCTATATCGACCTTGGGGCCCTGGCCGTTACCTACCAGTTCGCCATTGAATAGCATCGGGGCGTCATCCTTTTCACCCTCCCCAATAACTACCAAACCCTCAAAATTCACTGTTCCCAGGAAAGCCCTCATGGCATCAACGGCCGCGCCATCAGATTCGTTCTTTTTACCCTTACCTATATATGGGAACGCCCTGATGGCTGCAGCCTCGGTGGCCCGAACCAGCTCCATAGCTAGATTGCGATCTGGGTGCAGCGCTGGGGACTCGGTCATAAGGTCAGCTTAGCCAGCAACCTAGGGCCTGCCTGGGTATCTGGTTCCAATGTCAGCCTGGGGCCAGAGCGCCCAAAACTAGCCAAATATTGGAGATTCTGGCTAAAAAACTACTGGTTTTATGTCGAATATGGGCAGTTTTCAACCCGAGTATTTGCTGGGTGCGGTGATAAGTTGAATGACGTGTAAGTCATGCAAGGGGGCATCGACGATGGAACTCATCAGCGATGAATCTTTGTAGGTCTTACCTCCATCAGCTGAAAGGAAACAAAAATAAATGGGTGATCTATCTACAGGAGGCTACCTCCTGACCTACAACATGTTCTCGCTTGGAATTGCGAGCATGCTTTTCACCACCATATTCCTGATTGTGGCTCGTGAGCGCGTACTGCCTCGCTACCGCATGGCGGTTTTGGTGTCTGCAACAGTTACAGGTATCGCCGCCTACCACTACTTCAGAATGTTCGACAGCTTTATTGATGCATTCGGACCTGAAGGTGCAGGATGGATGTCTTACAACGTGGGCTACCGTTACGTTGACTGGTTCCTAACTGTTCCACTGCTACTAGTTGAGACAGTTGCGGTTCTTGCTTTGGCTAAGACAGCCCAGAGGGACCTTCTAGTTCGTCTAGTGCCAGCCGCTGCCTTGATGATTGCTTTGGGTTACCCAGGCGATGCAAGACTTGACATCGGTGGAATAGATGCATCTATTTGGGGTGCTCTTTCAACAATCCCATTCGTTTACATCTTGTACGTATTGTTCGTAGAGCTTGGTAAGTCTCTTACCAAGCAGTCCAAGCAGGTTCAGAGAAGAATCAAGGAACTACGCCTTCTTCTTCTTGCTACCTGGGGTGTCTACCCACTAGCTTTCATTGCAAACATGAACGCTACTGGATTCGACGAGCAGGGCTTTGTCCTTCGTGAAACCGGATACACAATTGCCGACATCTTGGCTAAGTGTCTATTCGGCCTAATGATCTTCTCGATCGCTCGTATGAAGAGCGCCGAGGACGACAAGGCATTCGCAGCAGCAGAATTCAAGGGCAAGTAACCCTTAGTTCAAACTAAACAAAAGGCGTCGGGAAACCGGCGCCTTTTGTTTTGCCCAAATTTTTTGAAAAGTTAATGCTTAGTAGCCTTTGCGAAGAAGTGCTGGTAAACCAAGCACGGTGGCGGCAATCCAAATACTTCTTGGTCGATAGGCCAGGCCCCAGAGCCCGCCGTGAACTGCCGAAAAGGTATGTAGCTCGGTGGTGGTTTCCTTGTTTGAAAAACTTGATGAATCGTTTAGATCCCTAGCCAGAACCGCCGCCGCAGCAGACTTAGCTATTTTCACCTCAAAAGGCTTGACTCCAAAAAGTGGAGCACCTTGGTAGCTGGCCCTCAGGATTTTGTGGCGCAGAACTGAGTTTGTCCTGGCTGGAGGCGAGATTGCATAGGAAACCTTCACGCCTGAATAGTGAGCAAGATACGCCCTCCAGCGCTGGGTCCGTTTTGAAAATGAATAACTAGGCCCCTGCTGCTGGACCGAAGCGTCAATCAATGCAAGCTTCTCTCCGTCGGTTCCTTCGAAGAACTTTGGTTTGGCAGCTCTAGCTGCGTTTAATAACCCAAGCAGGCTGTCTCGGATGATCCGAGAGGCAGGCCTTGAGCCAAAGCGACTAATTGCTCTCTGGCCAATTGAGGCAGGTCCAGGGGCTGAGTCTGTTGGGGTTGCAAGCCAGCTAAGAGCTAGCTTGCTAGGGGCAAGTTTCTCCATGGCAACCGCTGCCAAAGATTCTTGAACGCCCTGGACTCGGATGTGATTCACACTTGGCGTGTAGGCGAAGAGACATAGAACAAATCTTCTGCTTGGTTTTGGTGAGAGCTTCCCCATCCAGCTAGAAATTTCTGAATAGTGCTCCAGAATATCTAACCCTGCAACGGCAGCGATTTCATCATCGCTCAACTCGGCAAATGGCTTAGATAGCAAACCTTTTCTAATGGGCACCAGCATCGTGCCACCCGAGTTTCGCGCTATGGAAATAAGTTTCTGCCAGCTGGCTGGGTTCGGTCTTGCTACCACCGCAACGGTTCCACCCCAACGCAACCAGTGCTCGGTTGGAGCAAACTCAGCTGCCCCCGCAACTGCAAACAAGAGGTCTTGAGTCAGATCGAGGGATTGGTTCTGGTCGAGAAAGCGAAAGCTTTCAATTAGCCCAGGCTCTGCAAGACCATCAGCAACCCACTCTGTTGCTGATTGCTCCATGGATCCAGCGAGGCCATCAATTGTGATCTTCTCGATGGGTCTAGTGCCTCTTATCTCGATGGTCTCAACTTGGTCCTGCTCGTATCCTTCAGATACGGCCTGCTTCAAAGGCATGCCGGATTCCGTGAACAGACACTTATGGAACTCGGCCAAGCCAGCAGTTGCTACCTCTGTGGTGTCTTTGACGCTCAGGCCCTCTTTTATTGCAAGGTCCGCATAGAGCCTGAGGTACCAGGTTCGCCAGTTTGGGGCTCCGAGGATGTTTTGCTGCAGCTCGGGGAAACTCTTGGCGCCAGCAGCTAGGACCCTTCTGGCCAGTTCAGTGGAACGAACTGGCTGATTGGTTGCTGGGTCCCTAAATTCAACTGACACAATAGTAAGCCTATTGGCAGTTTCAAGAATCAATAAATACGGGTTATTGTTGGAGAACTCACGGAGGATAAATCATGACTGAACTAAAGGGCAAAAACATTCTGGTGCTGGGAGCATCCGGCGTATTGGGCTCAACTATAACAACCCAGCTTGCGAGCCACGGCGCCACAGTTATGGCTACCTCCTCCTCAATCGAATCCGCAGAGAAAGTTCCGCATGGGGCTAACCCTAGATTGCTAGTAGATCTCACGAACCAGGAATCAATCAGGGTTTTGATTGATTACCTAATTGATTCTGATGTGAAAATTGACGGCATCGTCAATGCCACCGGAGTAGTGGCATTTGGAAATTTTGCTGAGCTTGACGCTGCCACTTTGAACAAACTCTTTGCGGTAAACGTGACTGGGCCCATGCAGCTTATTCAAGGACTTGTTGGGCTACTGAAGGCATCTGCAGCAAATGGCAATGATCCATTTATCGTTAACATCTCAGGTGTTGTTGCCGAGTCCCCTATGGCAGGACTTGCCGCTTACTCGGCAAGTAAGTCAGCACTCTACGCCTTCGACCAAGCTATCTCTAGGGAGCTAAGGCGCGATGGGATTCGAGTAATTGACGCTCGCCCAGGACACACTGAAACTGGTTTGGCAACCAGGGCTATTGCAGGTCAGGCGCCAGCCTTTCCCGCTGGCCTAGCCCCAGAAAGTGTTGCTCAAAGAATTGTTACCGCCATCATTGAGGATGAAAAGGACCTGCCAAGCTCTGCCTTCTAGGCAAGTTACAACGGAATCCAGTTATAGATAAACTGATGCCGGTGGGACACATTTCGAAGATAACTACTGACCTGTTCGATGGCAGGCAGATTCACTATTTCGACGACAAAGGCTCAAGCCTTCCAAGTACTCGCAAAAGTGATCTTAGGGAAGCGGCAGCTAGACCCCCGCTTGCAGATCTAAAGCATGACCCACTAACCGGTGAATGGATTGCGGTCGCCGCCCACCGTCACACAAGAGCCTTCTTGCCTCCAAGTCACGAGTGCCCATTATGTCCTGCAACAGATACTTACCTGAGTGAGATTCCAGACAACTTTGACGTGGTCGTATTTGAAAACAAGAATCCAGCGTTTGGTGCTTTGCCGGATGGTATCTCGATTCCAATTCTGGAATCTTCGAACGCAATCCCATTTGGCGAAACAAAACCAGCTGTTGGTAGGTGCGAGGTAGTCGTTTTTAGTCCCGAGCACAAGGGCTCGCTGGCGCAAATGCCTTCCACCCGCGTTCACACCGTATTGGAAGCATTGGCTCAGCGCACCGAAGAGCTTCAGGGTCTTGCTGGTGTGAAGCAAGTTTTCCCATTTGAAAACAGAGGCGAAGAAATAGGCGTTACGTTGCATCATCCGCACGGGCAGATCTACTGCTACCCATATGTGACACCTAGAACTAAAAAGCTACTCGAGTCCATCAAATCTCATGGCGGTGAGTTTTTTCAGGACCTAATAGAGTTCGAGAAAAGTTCAAACCGAGTGCTCATTGATTCTGAATCCTTCGTTGCATACGTTCCATTTGCAGCGCGCTGGCCTATGGAAGCTCACTTGCTTCCCAAGAGACACGTGAGAAACCATTTCGAGCTAACCAATGACGAGCGTTTGGAACTAGCAGATGTTTACTCGAAACTACTTCGCTCATTCGAGCTGGCCTACGACACTGCTTCTCCTTACATCGCAGCTTGGCATCAGGCTCCTCTTGTTCCAGGAGGAGAGAAAGCCCGGTTGCAGCTGCAGATTACTTCACCGAGACGAGGAGCAGACAAGCTGAAATATCTGGCTGGTTCAGAGTCTGCGATGGGAGCTTTTATTGCAGACATCCCCGCGGAGGACATTGCGGCCCAACTCAAAGGCAACTTGTGATTAGTTCAGCCCAGAGTGCGGCGGAGCATTTCGAAAAACAGTTTGGGTATGCACCAGCTGGGGTTTGGTCAGCCCCTGGAAGAGTGAACCTAATTGGTGAACACACTGACTACAACGAGGGTTTTGTATTGCCTTTCGCCATTGATCGGCGCACTTACGCTGCGGTAAGCAAAAGATCCGATCAGGTGGCAAGAATTGCATCTTCTTTTACTGGCGAAGTGGTTGAATTTGAGATTTCTGAAATCCAACGAGACAAGGTGTCTGGCTGGTCGGCCTACCCACTTGGTGTTGCCTGGAGCCTCGTCCAAGCAGGTGCCAAGCCTCAAGGTTTTGATCTGTATGTGGATTCTAACGTTCCGGTTGGAGCCGGGCTCTCCTCCTCAGCGGCCATCGAGTGCTCGGTGGCGCTAGCTCTTAATGATCTTTGGGGATCAGGATTGTCTAGAAGTGTTTTGGCTAAAGTTGGCCAACGGGCCGAGAATGAAATCGTAGGGGCGCCAACAGGAATCATGGATCAAACGGCCTCGTTTTTTGGTCAGGTTGATCACGCAGTTTTTCTGGACTGCCGAACACTTGATGCTAAGCCCACCCCTTTATCGCTCAAGGAAAATGGTTTAGAAATCGTTGTCATGGATACTCGTGTTGCCCATCGCCTTACTGATGGGGGTTACGCAACGAGACGCCAGTCGTGTGAAGAAGCAGCAGAAATAATGGGTGTCTCCTCCTTGAGAGACGTAACCGTAGAGAGCCTCGAAGCCTCAAGAGATCTCCTGGAAGATGTTGTTTACAAAAGAGCAAGACACGTAGTCACCGAGAACGAGCGGGTTAGACAAACCGTAGAATTGCTATCTGCGTCTGGACCAAAATCCATAGGTCAATTAATGATTGAATCTCACGCTTCCATGAGGGATGATTTCCAGATTTCGATATCTGAGCTGGACGTGGCTGTTGAAACAGCAATTGCCGAAGGGGCAATCGGTGCTCGAATGACAGGTGGTGGTTTTGGTGGAGCCGCAATTGCCCTTATTGACTCAAGGAAAGTAGCGAGCCTCACAACCGCAGTTCTGGACAAATTCCGCGACCAGGGATTCGAAAAGCCAGAGATTTTCAAGGTAACTGCAGATGAAGGGGCTAAGAGGGAAATCTAGCTATTGAGCTACTACCTCAACACCGCTGTCAATGAGTGAATCAATAGCGCGCTCAGTCGATTCCGGTGAAACCCCAGCGGTTAGAGAGCTAATCACTCGCACCGTTAGCCCAAGCTTGTTTGCATCTAGAGCAGAGGCCAGCACGCAGTGATCGGTAGCGATTCCAACAACATCTAACTGATTGATTCCCTTGAGCTTTAGTAGCTCAGCGAGGCTGCCGCCTTCTTCAGTTACTCCCTCAAACGCAGAGTAGCCATGGGCTCCCTGTCCTTTCAAGACATGTGCCTGGATCAAGTCAAGCTCCAGATTTGGATGATAGTTAGCACCCTCGCTGTTTGCCACGCAGTGAACTGGCCAAGATGTTTTGTAATCTGGGTTTGTATTGGCGTCAGCAAAGTGTCCAGAGTTGTTGTTGTCCGAATCGTGCCAGTCTCTAGAGGCGACAATTAGATCGTAATCGGCAGACTTCAAATAGTCACTAATCTTTTTGGCAACTGCGGCTCCACCGGAAACTGCTAGTGATCCGCCTTCGCAAAAGTCATTTTGCACGTCAACAACTAGTAGTGCTTTAGGCATTCAAGTTTCCTAATCGTTAGACAGGGTGTGTCCGCAACGGTAGAAAGCTGTTGCAAGAGTGTCGATGGCAAGTCGGACATCGCTACCTACGTCGTCTAGTGCATAGATTGTAAAAGTAAGAGTTGTTCCATCTTCAGCGTTGATTATTCCATTGAGAGTATGTACACCCTCTAGGTAACCGGTCTTAGCCAAGATGTTACCGGTGGCATCTGCAATGTCACCTTTGTATCTTGAGGCTAAAGAACCGGTTTTTCCAGCTACCGGAAGGCTCGCCTTGAGAACTCCAAGTTCACCGTATTCTGCATCCACTTTTCGCATTAGCTCTGCCATGAATCTTGGTGTTACTGAGTTCAGGTAAGAAAGACCGGAAGCGTCTCGAACACTCACGCCGCTAAAGTCAAGCCCGGTTGGAGCAAGGATCTCTTTGTAGGCTTCGTCGAGTGACTCGAATGTTCCATTTGAACCGGCTTCGATTACTGCGATCTTTCCCAGCGCTTCGGTTTGGAGATTCTCTGATGTCAGCAGAATGTTGGAAATCCACTGACTCATCGGCTGCGACTGAACCATAGCAATTTCAACAAATGATGTTGGTGTGGAGCCTTGGGAAAAAGTTGCATTCGCGGCTAGATCGCCAAGTTCAAGCCTGAACTGCTCTCCTGCACTGAAAACCGGTCTACCTGTTTTTGGAGAGGTAAGAACATCTGGGAGGGTTCGGTCCCCATCAAGCTGTAAAGCTGTCACTTCTGATATCCAGCCGTCAACTTGGCTGCTTCGCTGCCAGGAGTTCTCCCAACCGGACCCTGGGAAAAAAGAAGAGTCAAGATTAATCTCATTGATTCTCGTAATTCCATTGCTGGTTGCCCAAGCTTTGACCTGGGCTGCCAAGGTGGACAGCTTCGGGGCACCCTTGTAAATAGACTCTGTGCCACTAGCAGTTCTAGAAAGAGTTATGTCGCCGCCACCAACCAAAGATATCTTGGCGGTATTTGAAGGATCAACAAAAACCCTCGTTGTTACTTGGTAGGTCGGTCCCAGGCTTTCAAGAGCTGCCGCCACGGTCAGAGACTTCATTACAGACGCAGTGGCTGCTGGAACATCTGCTCCTCGGTCGAATAAAACCTCCCCCGTTTCGGAGTTTAGAACAACGGCTTGCAAGGTCCCAAGGGAAGGGTTTGCTGCCTCGTCCGATACCGAGCATGTCCTTATTGGGGCTTGAGATGCTGAAGCAGTTGGTGAAGCACTCTCAGAGGCGTTTGGTACCGCACTTCCTGGCGTGAAGGCTAGTCCCCCAAGTAGCAAAGTGAGAACAATCAGACCAGAACCTGCTCCGATTAGAACCTCTCTATAGTGAGGAAAATTCTTTAGTCGATTTACCAACTTGGCTAAGCTCCTGAGTATTCGATGCCGGTTAGGGATCTGATCTGATTCATTATTTCCAAAATCTAAACTGTTTCATTCAGATTTAAAGTGGGTGATTCATTTAGGACCGTAATATCAAAGCTCTCAACTTCTAGGCTTGATAGCAAAATCCTCTAAATGCAATATTACCCTCGTATTCGGTCAAGTTATGATCTTCGATGTAGAAAACTGAGAAAGTGCTGAGTTCATATAAAGGGGTTTATAGATCAATTGTTTAATGGGCCCTAGATTGACGCTCAGGCTTGTGATTGACCTTACATTACCTGGCCCAAACGATAGCTTACGATTAGTACATGAAAACAAAAATAACTCTCACTGCCCTATTGGCCCTGTTGCTAATTCCAACACCAGCTCACGCACATGACCTACTGGTTGACATCAATCCAGCGCCTGGGGATGTCATTTCAACTTCCAGTTTCGAGGCTGTCCTTACCTTCAATAACGCCCTCTTGGTGGTTGAGTCCGAGACTAATGCCGAAGTTGCGACTAAATTGCAGGGTTCTTCTGACTGGGTCATTCACCCTATTGCTATCGATGACCGAACATTGGTGGCCCAGATTGAGCTAAGCGAGTCCGGTTCTTATGATCTGCGCTGGAGTGTTGTTGGCTCTGATGGTCACACCATAAGCGGCGATTCCAATTTCGTTCTGGAGGGATTGGCTTCTGAGGAAACTGCAGTCCCTCTTACCACCGAGCCTGAATTGGCAACTGCTTCAGAATCTCAAGACATTCCAGCAGGCTTCTATGTTGGCCTTGCACTAGTTGCCCTAGGTGCGGTGTTTGCACCTATTGGGCTAATGATGCGAAGAAAGTCTAAGAAGTCCTAGGTCGAACTAGCGCATCTATATTTCCAAGCAGCTCGTCAAACTCCGCTTCACTCATGAGCTTTAGCTGAAGAACAACTTCGCGAACGCTTGTTTCGTCAGCTAAAGCCTTCTGAGCAACGATTGTCGCATTCTCGTATCCCAAAACTGGGCTAATAGCTGTAACTAAACCAATTGAGTTTTCCACGCTCAGTCGAAGCTTTTCCACGTTGGCGGTAATTCCAGAAACACAGGCATCGGCTAAAACGTAACAACCCTGGCGAAGCTGAGTGATGCTCATCATCAAAGCGCGGCACATAATTGGCTCAAAAGCGTTTAGCTGCAACTGTCCTGCTTCAACTGCCATGGTGACAGTCAAGTCGTTTCCGACCACCGCAAACGCAATTTGGTTTATCACCTCAGGAATAACTGGATTTACCTTGCCCGGCATTATCGAAGACCCAGCTTGCCTTGGCGGCAAGTTGATTTCATCAAGCCCCGCTCGAGGTCCGCTGCTTAGTAGTCGAAGATCATTTGCAGTCTTCGAAAGCTTCACGGCAATCCTCTTTAGGACTCCAGAGACGGTTACGAAAACTCCGGCGTCCTGGGTCGCCTCGACCATGTCTTCGGCGAGCACGAAATCAAAACCAGTTAGCTTGGAAAGAACCTGGCATGCTTCTTGGGGGTAACCCACAGGCGCATTGATTCCAGTTCCAATTGCAGTTCCACCAAGGTTTATCTCCCGAAGAAGTGGCAAGACCTCGCGAAGCCTTTGAGTGTCCTCCATCGTCATTCGCGAAAAAGCTGCGAACTCTTGACCTAGAGTCATTGGAACTGCATCTTGCATTTGGGTGCGCCCCATTTTTATCACGTCTTTGAACTCAACGGCTTTGGACTGAAATGCCTTCTCCAGGTGGGACATTGCCTTCAGCAGCTCATTGATCTCAAAAATCAAAGCCAGTTTTAGGGAGGTTGGATAAACGTCATTGGTTGATTGGGACTGGTTCACGTCGTTGAGGGGGTGAACAATCGTGTAGTCGCCTTTTTGGCCACCAAGGATTTCAATTGCGACATTGGCAATGACTTCGTTGGCATTCATGTTGGTAGAAGTTCCCGCTCCACCCTGGATTGCGTCAACCACAAACTCCGTGTCAAACTCGCCAGCAGCCACCCTAACCGAGGCCGCCACAATCGCATCCTTAACTTTTGGTTCTAGCTCACCAAGGCCAAAGTTTGCCTCCGCGGCCGCTTGTTTGACAATTGCAAGCGCCCGAATTAGGGATCTGTAGTGACCAATTGGCACTCCGGAGATTGGAAAGTTCTCCACTGCTCTAGCGGTGTGCACGCCCCAATAGGCGTCTTTAGGAACTTGGTAATCGCCGAGAAGGTCGTGTTCGAGTCTGGTTGAGGACATGAGTAAAGTCTGCCACTAAAACGAGGTAACTTGCTACCAGCCCATTC
Source organism: Rhodoluna sp. (assembly GCA_044338175.1). Lineage (GTDB taxonomy): Bacteria > Actinomycetota > Actinomycetes > Actinomycetales > Microbacteriaceae > Rhodoluna. The sequence continues at coordinate 5,298 of JBIIME010000022.1, read as the reverse complement.
GGCAGAAATCTTCTACCTTCTTGGTTGTTCCGGCAACGATCATTACGTCCCCAACGTTCAACACTGTTTCTGGGAAAGAAGGCATGTAGCTCTCTCCCTCCTTGCGTGTGGCAACTACCGTCACACCGTGCAGAGAACGAAACTGCATCTCTGAAAGAGTCTTGCCTTCAAAGCTGGCCGGAGCTTCAGTTTTTGCCATAACGAAATCTTCATCCAGCTGAATATAATCAAGGGTCTCGCCGCTTACCATGTGAGCTACTCGCTTACCCATGTCCATTTCCGGGAAAATCACATGGTGGACTCCAAGCTGCTGAAGAATTCTTCCGTGAGAGACGCTTGTGGCCTTAGCCCACACCTGTGGCACACCCAGCTGCAAGACAAGTGAGGCGGTCAAAATGCTGGCCTCTAGATCGCTACCGATGGCCACCACAGCAGAATCAAAGTCAGGGATTCCCAGTTCACGAAGCGCCGCTTCATCGGTCGAGTCGGCCTGGATGACATGAGTGAGCCTGTCTGAAATGTTTTGCACTAGCTTCTCATCGCTATCGATACCTAGAACTTCCCTGCCACCCTTGACAAGTTCTAAAGCTAGCGAAGTTCCAAATCGACCCAGACCAATCACGGCGATAGTTGAAGCGCCTTGCTTTTTGGACCCACGAGCCTTTAGCCGGTTAGGCATGTTCTTCTCCATTCGTTGCCGGTAACTGAAGCGTTTGTCTTGAATTCAGTAACCGTGCTCTTCTAACAATAATCAGTTGTTCTGATGAAACAAGTGCATCAGCCAATTAGAGGCCTTTCCTTAGGTAGTTCATAGTGGCGTTTGGTCTTTCTAAGAGCCAGAGAGGTGGCTACCACTATCGGACCAAGTCGACCAAAAAGCATCAATACCGAGAGTAAGAACTTGCCGTGATCAGGGAGGTCGGCTGTGATGCCGGTTGAAAGCCCCACTGTTCCAGCTGCGGAAATAATTTCAAAAACCAGCTGGTCGAGAGTGAAATTTGTTGTAAAGCGAAGAACAAACAAAGCGCCGAGTATAACCAGTGAGTACAAGGTAACAATTGTTAGGGCCTGACGCTGCATTGATCGAGGAAGTCTGCGGTTACCAACGTTTACTGCAGCATCACCACGAATTTCGGTATAGACAATGTAGAACAAGACAACAGCAGTTCCAATCTTGATACCACCGGCAGTTGATGCACTTGCACCACCGATAAACATCAAAATGTCCATGCCCAACCAGGTGCTGGTATACATCTGGGCAGTATCGATAACGTTTAGTCCAGTTGAGCGAGTCATCGAAGAGGTAAACATGCTGGCAAAAATCTTCTGCAATGGGTCCATTGCCCCAAGAGTTGCCGGATTGGTCCACTCCGAAATTGAGATTCCTATAGCTCCCACCACAAGCAAGAACAAGCTTGCCCACAAAATGATTCTCGAGTTAAGCGACCACTGTGACGGCATGGTGTAATCAGCTGCTTTGCCGAATAGAACGTAAAGTCTGAGCTTCAGGCGATCGCGAATCTCGGCTAATACCGGGAAACCAAATCCTGCCAGGGTAGCAATCACAAACACTGGGAAGATAATCCAGCCATCTCCCGCAAAGCCCATAAGGCTATCTGTGTAAAGCGCAAAGCCTGCTTGGTTGAATGCGGAGATCGCCTGGAAGGCTCCGTGAGAAAGTGCCTTTTCTGCCGAGTATCCGTATTCGGTATACATCCGAACCGCTAGGAAGGCAAAAAGAGCCAATTGGAAAAACACCATAAGTTTGGCGATGTTTAGCAAAAGTGTCTTCACGTCTGGTTGCTTGGTAGCTGAGGATTCGGAAGTTGCCGAAATTCTGTTTTTGAGTGAAATTCGTCCCTCAATCAAGTAACCGACCAGGGTTGCAAAACCGATGATTCCGAATCCACCGATCTGGATTAGAAGGGCGATGATCACATGGCCCGTTGTAGACCAGTAGGTAGCCGTGTCCACGGTTGTGAGACCAGTAACAGTAACGGCTGAAGTTGAAGTGAAAAGGGCATCAAAGAAATTAGTTACCGAGCCACTCTTTGAAGAGATGGGCATCATGAGTAAGAATGTGCCAAGAAAGATTATGGCTGTAAAAGCCGCTGCAATTAGCTGTGTTGCCGACAGCTTCGGTAATTTTGGCATTTCAGGCTCTAACTATACTCCTGGCTAAGAATTCGTCTAGGGCTGGATTAGAGTCCAAAAGTGCCGTAACCAGCACAAACCCAGATAGATTCGGTCATTTCAGCACACCTATCTTTTGAAGTCTTGCAATTGCTCCATCTTCTATGGGCGACTCTGGGCCAATAGCTAAACGCATTAACTTCAAGGACCATCTGGTAACTGGTCTTATAAACCACTCGGGTTTTGCTTGAAGCCCAAGAAGTTTTCTAAACTCTGGCCTTAGTGATAACACGGCAGCCTGGAAAAGTAATCCGTAAACAAGTCTTGCTACTGCTGGAAGAGGTGGGTTCTTTATAAACTCAATTACTTTTTTTGTATCTGGAGTTGAAACTAACAATCCAGAGTTGTAAAACTGATCAATTTCGCTTTCGAGTTCTTGCTCGGTCATCGGGCAAGTAGCAAGTCCTAGTGGTGCCACCGAGACGCTCCACTGCGCTACATAGTTATCAGCTCCAGTGGGTGCAGAACCTTTGGGGATTTCTTTCCAGGAGTACATCTGGTGCGAAACCAAAAAAGACTCCATGAAAGCAATGTGCACCCAAAGCAATAAGTCTTTATCGGCTGCTTGATACGGCACCGTCTCGCCGGTTCCCTTGGTGTACTCCCCGACAACTCGAGTGTGAAGTTTGTTTACACGGTTAGCTTCGTTTTGAACCGCTGTTTTTGACCCAAAGGTTGTAACAGTTAGCCAACGAATAGTTCCGGCCAGCCTTCCTAATGGGTCTGATTCGTATCTTGAGTGATTCTTTACTCCAGTCAAAGATCCTGGATGCAAGGCCTGCATTAGCAGAGCCCTGATTCCACCCACCAGGGTTCCAAAGTCCGCGTGAACTACCCAAGGTGCATCAGAGGGCAAAAAGAAGCCTTCTTCTTCACCGGCTGCAACAACACCCAACCAGGGCGGAACTCCATCTGGGTCTCCAGACAAAAGCTTTCGAAATCGCTTGGAAAGAAACTCTTGGAGAGCGTTATTCTTCTTGGATTTCAAAGATCACCTAGTTGATTGTTAGAAGCCAGTAATACAAGTCTACGATTCAAATTTTTGTAGTTTTCCAGAAGTGGAGCCACCTAGCGGAATTGAACCGCTGACCTGCTCTTTACGAGGGAGCTGCTCTACCAACTGAGCTAAGGTGGCCTGTGAACCCGGCTCAGAACTTTTCTGAGCCTTTGACTACTTTATTAGAACAGATTCCTGTCCTAACCTGTAGCTAGAAGAAAACTCAAAGGAGCAACAGAATGAATGAACTAGAACTAGTCCAACTGTGGAATCGATTGAGAAATCAAATCATCTTTTCGCAACTGGCTCCAACATTTTTGCTCATCGTCACAATCGCATTGCTAAATGACGGTCTGGCTGAATCCCCAGATGTTGTGAAGTGGGCAACCCTTGGAATCTTGCTGGCTTCCGGGATTTTTGGCTTTCTCGCCCAGTTCTCAGCTGCAACTGAAGCGCGCGCCGTGTTGGGTGATTTGAAAACACTAAAGTCAAAGTCTAAGGTTTCTACTCTGATTGTTGGATTCAGCGCTTGGCTCGATGTCATTCGTTTTGTCACGCCAAGCATTTTTGTCGCAATCTATGTATTGTTATGTATTGCTCTTCTGTTTTAGATTAAAAGAGTAGATGAAGCCCCGACTGCGGTCGGGGTTTTTTCTTGCCGGTCCATTTTTGCTAGCTACAGTTTGGGTCACTGGCTGGCAACTCACCGGTCAGAAAGAATCTATCCACCACTGAATCAATGCATTTCACCTGACCGCCATAAATTGTGTGACCCTCACCGTTATAGGTCATCAAGAATCCATCTTGGAGAATCTCATTTGCAAGAGACTGGGCCTGTGAGTAAGGAGTTGCCGGATCTCCAGTTGTTCCAATAACCAAAATTGTTGGTGCTCCAGCTGCGCTGTAATCGGTAGGTTTTTCAGCTTGTGGGAAAGGCCAACTTCCGCAGCGCAAACCGCCGAACTGCCAGTAACGACCTAAGACCGGGGCCGCTTCTACCAACTCATTGTTTTGAGCCTCAATAGTGAGCATGCTTGGGAAAGAATTGCTATCCACACAGTTGATTGCATAGTTCGCTGCAATCAAATTGGTTTGATAGGTTCCATCCTCTCCCCTGTCGTTGTAATAGTCTGCCAAGAATAGGAAGTTGTCACCTGAGCCTGAGAAAGCTTCGCTAAATGCTGAAGACAGTTCTGGCCAGTAACTTTCCGAATAGAGCGGCATTATCAAACCGGTTACGGCCGCCCATATTGTTAGCTCACGTCCTGATGAGGTTTCAAGTGGCTGTTGCTCGATAGAGGCCAGTAGTTGCTTTACCGACAAAAGGTCAGCTGAAACATTGCCGCTGAATGGACAATCATCGTATCTGTCACAGTTTTCCAAAAAGGCAGTTAGAGCAGCTTCAAAAGCCTCAAGTTGAAATAGTGTCTGCTCAGCATCACTCACGGTTGGATCAATCGCACCGTCCAAAACAAACCTGCCCACTCGCTCTGGAAACAAAGTTGCGTAGGTGGTGCCTAATAGTGATCCATAGGAATAGCCCAGAAAGTTCAACTTTGGCTCTCCGACCACCGCTCTTAGAACATCCATGTCCTTAGCCGCTGAGACTGTGTCCACAAATTCCAGCAGGGCTCCAGTGTTTTCCAAGCACTTCTGAGAGAAATCTTCGATTGCAGCCCTGGAGGCAGCAATGTCCTCCTTGGTTCCAATCTCAAAACCAGAAACCCCATATAGAAACTCGTCGAATTCTGAGTCACTTATGCACTCAACCGCAGAACTTCTCCCAACTCCCCTGGGGTCGAAGCCTAGAAGGTTCCAGTTAGATCGAAGATCCCTAGTACCTAAATACTCAGCAGAGTCCTTGACCCAGTCGTAACCAGATGCACCAGGGCCTCCTGGGTTAAATAGGATGAAGCCCTGCGGGTCTGAATCGGCCAGCCTATAGACGGTGGCTATGGAAATAGCCTCGCTAGTTGGATCATTCCAATCCATTGGGACAGCTACGTCTGCGCAGAAAAGCCTTGTGCCGCACTCTTCAAATTCAACTAGCTGTTCGTAATACCCACTGAATCCTGCCGGTGCACCGCTAGAGTCAGGAACTATCGGTT
>JBIIME010000021.1:0-21882 GCA_044338175.1 Rhodoluna sp. | reverse complement strand
TTCTGGGGCGCTTACGTTGTAAACGCTAACACCGCGAACCCAGAAGCTGCTTGGAAGCTAGTCCAGGAACTAACTAGCGCCGATGTTCAGGGTCAGATCTCTGAGCTTGGAGCTAACATTCCCTCCCGCGTATCAGCAGATGCAACCGAGAAATTCCTAACCTTTAGCCCTCCAGCTAACAACCAGGCATTCCTTAACGGCATCTCAAACAACCCAGTTGCAGAAGGTCCACTATGGAACGGTAACTGGCCAGCATTCGACAAGGCTGCCGGAGACGGAGTAACAGCATTGTTCACGGGTGACCGTACCCTGGAAGACTTCCAGGCAAACATCTGTACCGAAGCTGCAGGCGCTTTTAACTAAGGCAGGCAATTAGGTATCGTTAGGTAATGCATACGCCCAGGCAGAATCTGTCTGGGCGTATGTATTCCACAAATGGAGCATCGTGAAAAACTTAGAGATTGTCTTAGAGCGAATTCGCAAAAACGATTGGCTCTCAAGAACCATTGACAAAGTGGCTGTCAGTTACGTTTGGATTTGGCAGATCTCCCTATCTGTAGCTTTTTTGGGTGCAGGTGTTTCTATTCTCGGATTGCAGCAGGATCTGGGCTGGATTGCACTGCCGGCATTCGCAGGCATTGTTGTCCTAATGTTTTTTCAGGCGGTATCTGCCTTCCTGCTCCATAAAGGCAACTACCGCGGTCGCAGCATCGCAATCATCGGAAATGTGATTGCGATAGCGCTGTTCTCATTCATGGCATTCCAGATCTCAAACATGATTTCACTGTTTGACATCATGAGCCAATCTTTCTTTAACTCATTTTTTGGCTTGTTGGTGCTATTAAGCGGTATCGCCTGGTGGGTAGTGGCAGTCAGGGTAATTCGAAGACTAGATCCTGAGGATCTGTCAACTTCAAATAAGGCTGACAGAAGTTTTCAAATCAAAGTGATCTACTTTTTCAAGAGGGTTGGTCAAGTACTTACCCTTGTGGGCTCGATTTTGTTTTTGGTGCAATTCAATCCCTTTTGGATATTTGGCATTGCATTTTCCTCGCTGTTTTTCCCAAACCCACTGGCTATCCTGTGCGTGGGATTAGCATTTTTCGCATCAATTCAACTGCGGGCATTGTTATCCCCAAGTGTTTCATTGAAACTCAATGCCACCCAGTCAGAAGAAGAGCGACTTGCTGGTTGGCTATTTGTATCTCCTAGCATCATCGGTTTCCTAGCTTTCCTAGCCGGACCTTTGGCTTATTCGTTTGTTATGTCCTTTTTCAAGTGGGATGGAATAAATACCCCGACGTTTATCGGGCTCAAAAATTACACGGACACCCTGGGCCTTGAGTTTGCAGCATCCCGTGAGTCTCTTTCGACCGGGTACTTTCAGATTGCTGAGCTCTTTGGAATGTCCGTAGGCGCGATAGATCCTTTGTTTTGGAAGGCCATTACTAACATTATGATCTTCCTTCTCACCGCCGTGCCTCTCTCGGTGGTGATTGCGCTTATTCTTGCGACGCTTATTGAGCAGAGACTTCCAGGGTCCAAAGTATTCCGCGCAGTATTTTTCATCCCAAGCGTTGCCGGCGTCATTGGTGTCACATTGATTTGGAAGCAGATGCTCAACTCCTCGGTGGGGTTCATCAACTACGCAGCAGGAGAGATGTTAGCCATTTTCAACTTCTTTTTGCCCGGCGATCCGTTCCCAACCAGAGTTGAGATTGCCTGGCTTTCGTCTGAGCAATTTGCTCTAGCGGCAGTGGTCATAGTTTTTGTCTGGTCACAGTTTGGCTTCAACACGGTTTTGTACATCGCCGGTCTACAGTCGGTGTCTAAGGAGCTTTATGAGGCAGCAGAGCTAGATGGCGCAACTTCTTTCCAACGTTTTTGGAATGTCACGATCCCAGCGCTGAGGCCAACAACGTTCTTTATCACTGCTACAACCGTGATCCTGGCGCTTCAATTGTTCGACATCGTATTTGCACTGAACTCACCAAACGTAGTTGGCTTCCCTAACAACGCGACCCTTACTCCGGTGGTTTACCTGTATCAACTAGGTTTCCAGCAGAACAGCTTTGGAAAGGCTAGTGCTGTGGCTTGGATTCTATTTGCAATCATCTTTGTTTTCACCTTGCTGCAGTTCAATAGGCAGCGCCAGCAAGCGGAGGGCAACTGATGAGCACAAACAACAGCATGGCCAAATCACTTGGTAGCAAGCTACTCACATACACAATTCTTATTGTCACAGGAATCATCATTTTGATTCCTTTCCTGCTAGCTGTAAGCGGATCTATCAAGACCGTTTCGGATGTTTACACATACCCACCAAGATTCTTGCCCTACGCATCGGATACCGCCGTTATCAATGACGTTGAATACCCGTTGTTTATGGTTCCTGTTTCAGAAACTGAAACTCGTGAACTTGCCAGAATCGAGCAGGGTTTGACAGTTCGCCTGTGGACTCCAATTGCCGGAGGTGAATCTTTCCTCGCACCCAAGGACCAATTCACTGAAACCGAAGAGTTCGTCACAATTAACGGAGAAGAGCTAGCTGTCTTTATCGATGAGTCGGGAAACTCATTTGCGGAAGCTGGAAGCGCGATTGTCGGTGTCTACGCAGACCCAGCTGACCCAACAGGCACAAAGGTTTACTATCCGAGTGCTGATCTCGAGCCAGTTGAGGCAGTGAAAGCAGAGCTTGGAAACTTCGGTGAAGTAGTTGAACTCAACGGCTTCGGTCGGGCCCTGTCTAATACTGTCTTGGTTACCATTTTGGTGGTTGCCGGCCAGCTCTTTACAAGCATCCTCGGCGGTTACGCCTTTGCGAGACTTAGGTTCAAGGGCCGAGACAAATTGTTCCTCATATGGCTAGGTTCCATAATGGTGCCGTTCGTTGTGATTTTGATTCCTCTTTTCCAACTAATCGTTGGCATCAATTGGGTGAACAACTTGGGCGCCTTGATCCTTCCGTTTATCTTTAGCGCCTACGGAACCTTCCTAATGAGGCAATTCTTCATTTCGATTCCATTTGAATTGGAAGAAGCTGCGCGGATTGATGGTGCTAGTCGCTGGACGATTCTGTGGAAGATATTTGTTCCGCTATCAATACCTGCTATTGCAACATTGACAACATTTGCTTTCTTGTATGCGTGGAACTCATTTATCTGGCCTCTGATTGTTATCAACACCGGTAATGAGTCTGCTTCGGTTCTAGCCCCTGTTCTTTCTGTGCTAGGTGGACGTGGGGCGGACGCTCCAAACTTGGTACTGGCAGGAGTAATCCTGGCAATCTTGCCACCGATTTTGGTGTTCTTGTTTGCTCAGAGAGCCTTCGTAGAAAATGCGCAGAGCTCCGGACTAAAGGGATAAAGACTAGCCCTCGCCCTGGTGGGCCCAGCCTCTGGAGATGTTCACTGCACGTTTCCAGTTGACGTATTGCCACTGATCAAAAGCCACAGGCGTGAAGGTGCGGTCTAGTTCAAAGATGCTCTTTAGCTCCGCTCTGGTGGACCAGATTCCGCTTCCAATCCCCGCGAGAAAAGCCGCACCCAATCCTGTGGACTCAAGATTTTTACCCCTTATAACTGGGATGCCAAGGGTGTTGGCCTGAAGCTGCATCAATAAGTCGTTAGAAGCAGCGCCACCATCAACGTGGAGGGCTGTTAGGGCATTCTTGGTGTCTTGCGAAATTGCGTCCACCACATCTCTAACCTGGAAGGCAATAGCTTCCAGAGTTGCCCTGGCAATGTGAGCCTTAGTTGTTCCTCGGGTAAGCCCGAAAATTGTTCCTCTAGCGTAGGGATCCCAATATGGAGCCCCTAGTCCAGTCAGCGCTGGGACAAAGACAACACCATTACTGTCTTTTACGCTTAGGGCAAGAGATTCGACCTCAGGTGCCGTTTCAATGATTTCTAGGCCATCGCGTAGCCACTGGACTGCTGCTCCTGCAATAAACACTGAGCCCTCGAGGGCATAAAAAGTCTTTCCAGTAGGTTCTTTCCAGGCGATTGTTGTTAGAAGTCCTCTCGAGCTTGTTACTCGATTAGCGCCAGTGTTGCTCAGGATGAAAGCCCCAGTGCCATAGGTGCACTTATTTTCTCCAACTTCGAATGCAGCTTGACCAAAGAGGGCTGCTTGCTGGTCACCCGCAACTCCAGTAATCGGAATCGAAAGACCAAGAAAGCTAGCTGGGTCGCTTTTGGCAAGTTTGCCGTAGCTGGAGACAACTTCTGGAAGTGCGCTTCGAGGAACCTTGAACATCTCCAGCAGCTGCTCATCCCACTCACCGGTATCTATGTTTAAAAGTTGGGTTCTTGAGGCGTTCGAAGCATCGGTGATGTGAAACTGGCCCCCGGAAATTCTAGAGATTAGGTAGGAGTCGACGGTTCCGATCAGAACTTGTCCTGCCTTGACCGCTTCCCAGATTTCAGGCTCTTTCTGGGCCAGCCACAAAAACTTGGTGCTGGAAAAGTACGGGTCTAAGCCGAGCCCTGTTTTCTCAATAACGCTGGCTTCGACCCCTGAGTTTCTTAGTTCAACCACCAGGTTGGAGGTCCTTCGATCCTGCCAAACAATGGCGCGTCTAGCCGTCTTCAGAGTGTCTTTATCCCATAGCACCACGGTCTCACGCTGATTGGTAATTCCAATGGCCGTTGGAGCATCTGTTGAACCCGAAAGGGCTGCTGCTGTAGCGCTGAGAGTGGCTTGCCAAATCTCTTCGGGATCATGCTCGACCCAACCCGACTTAGGAAAGTGTTGGTTAAATTCCTGATAACCCCGAGACAAGATTGCGCCGGAAGTCGACACTACTAAGACGGTGATACCGGTAGTACCTGCATCGATAGAGAGAATGGACATAAATTACAGATTAGCAAAGCTAAGAAAGGGGTTACCTGTTCGTTATAAAACTCGTTGCCGAAACGTTACTGCATAATCGAATAGTTGTAACTTGAGGCTCATACCCTAAACACATGCCCGAAAATACCTCCTCAACAGACTATGACGTTGTCATAATCGGCGGGGGAATTAACGGTGCGGTATCTGCCGCTGCACTGTCAGCCAGAGGACTAAAGGTCTTCCTTGCCGATGAACGAGATTTTGGTGGGCTCACGAGCAGCCAATCAAGCAACCTAATCTGGGGAGGCATCAAGTACCTCCAAAGCTATGAATTTGGTCTGGTGTTCAAGCTAAGCAGGGCACGGGCACGGCTAATGAGGAACTACCCAACCAAGGTTATTAACATGGGATTTTTTGCAGCCTTGGGACCCAATGCACCTTTCGGTCAAGTACTTGGCCGATTCGGAACACTTTTCTACTGGGCTATCGGATTATTTAGCACGCCCATGCCAGGCCTGTTTGGAAAAGCAAAACTGAAGATTGTAGAACCCACGGTTTACGCAGAAAACGTGAGGGGAGCGGTTGAGTATTTTGATGGTGTAATGCCTGACAACGACTCAAGGTTTGTTTGGGATTTCGTATCTCGAGCCCGCGAGCTTGGTGCAACGGTGAAAAACTACCACCGCGTGAATGAGATAACTAAGGTTTCTAACGGCTTCGCGATTGGAATTAAGAACGAAATCTCTGGTGAGCAACTGGATGTACGGGCAAAAGTGATTGTGAACGCGGCCGGCCCATTTGCCAAGGAATCAAATGACCTGGTTGGCAGTACAACCAAGAAAGATCTAGTTTTCTCAAAAGGTATTCACTTAGTGGTTCGAAAACTCACCTCTGACAATCGCGTACTTACTTTTTGGGACGAGCAGGGGAGAATCTTTTATGTGATCCCTATGCACGATCGAAGCGTAATCGGAACTACGGATACGAGAGTATTAGATCCTCTTGAGGAAGTTAATGATCAAGATCGGGAATTTGTATTGAGGCAAATAAATCTCTCCATGACTCTCGATAAGCCTCTAACGGTTGCTGACATTATCTCTGAACGGTGCGGAGTGAGAGCCTTGGTTGTGGATCGAAACAAGGACAACTCCAAATCTGATTGGCACAAGTTATCCCGCAAGCACAGTGTTGAAACTGACCCCCAGGGAGTCATTTCAATTCTTGGTGGAAAATTCACTGACTGCATCAATGTGGGCGAAGAAATCGTAAATAAGGTCAGAAAATTCATTCCCGTGGGGACATCAGCAGCGCCCTGGTTTGGGGAAGAAGGATCGAATGCTAAGACAGCTTTTGATTCGGCCGTCAAGAATCTAATCTCCAAAGGTGAAATCTCAGCGCAAGTTGCTAATCAACTATGGCGTCGTCATGGCTCGAGGGCGCTAGAGATTGCCAAGCTGCTAGAAAGCCAACCAGAAGCCCGGGAGCTAGTGTTTGAGGGCCTAGCTATAACCTTCGGCGAGCTAGCAGTGATTGCTGAGAATGAGGAAGTCAAGACGGCTGAGGACCTTCTAAGGCGACGGCTCCCGATTGCTATGGCAAGGAGTAACCAGGAGATCAAGGACAACCAAAAACTACAGTCCTTCTTGAAAGATCACCAGCTGAGTTAGAAGCGATCCGGCTAGGTGAAGTGGGGCTGATCTAGAGGGCTCTTACTTTTCTTGTCAGGCCACTCAACAATAAGCATCGCTACCACGATCAAAACTCCGCCAATTATTGTTCGCGCTGACAACACTTCTTGCCCAACGGCAACTGCAATAGCAGCCGCAAAGACAATCTCCCCAGTCAAGATGATTGCGACCCTGGAAGGGTCCATGATTGATTGCGCCCAAGTCTGAATCAAAAAGGCCATGGCAGTTGCGAACACTGCTGTGAATACAACGGTTCCCCAAACAAACGCATTGGGTGGTGGCTGGTACCCGTCTGGCACAGCACCCATCCAACAAACAACTGAACCCGCAGCCAATTGAATAACCGTGAGTGGGTAAATGTCTTTGGCGTTACTCCAGAAGCTAAGGCCGATGATGTGACCTGCAAAAAGCAGCGCGCAAGCAATTAGCCAGACCTGACCTGGATCAAAGGAGATTCCGTTGAAAGAAATGAAAAGTAAAGCCGTTAGCGCCAGCGTGGTGCCAACAATTACCTTCTTCTCTACTTTTTTCTTGAAAACAAACCAGAAAAGAAGTGGTGTGAAGACGACATATAAACCAGTCAAGAAGCCGGTTATTGCGGCGGTGGTCAGATCAAGACCGATTGTTTGTGTGATGTATGCAAGGCCTAGCATCACACCAAGAATTGAACCTCGAAAAAGGGTCTTCTTATTGATGCTGGATAAAACCTGAGGCCGGATGGCAATCATGACCAGAGTTGCCAGGGTGAACCTAGTTGCCAAGAAGTCAAAAACCGGCTGCTGCGAGATGGCGTCCTTCATGAGGACAAACCCTGCACCCCAGACAACTGCCACAAAAACCAGCGCAACTACCGCCCAGGACTTAAGCTTCATGATCAAAGTTTATCCGAGTTGATTTGAGGGCTTTTTCGTCTCGCTATGCTCCCGGAGCAGAATTAGCCCGAACGAGAGTGTTTAGAAGTAGGCCAAGAGTTTGCTTGACGTTAACCTTTAGGCCAACCCCTGTTTGATGCGCCAAGTTAACTTAGTCATTGTCACCCCGACATCTTATGAAAGGTACTAAATGTCACGATTAGTCAAACTGGCAGCTATTGCTGGAGCTAGCGCTCTGGTTTTGAGCGGCTGTGCAGGTGCAGCAAATGAAGAAACCACCGGTGCTGAATCTTCCCTAAGCGGAACCATCAGCGGCTCAGGTGCTTCGTCAATGGGAAGTGGTCAAGAAGCTTGGATCGCAGAATTTCAATCACTCAACGGTGGGGTAACCATTAACTACGACCCATCCGGTTCTGGTGCTGGTCGTGAGTCATTCGCCGCTGGTGGAGTTGTTTTCGCTGGAACCGACTCCTACTGGAAAGACGAAGAACTTGCTGGCGAGTTTGCAGCTTGTGCTCCAGGTACCAAGCCTTGGGAATTCCCAGTATGGATCTCTCCGATTGCTGTTATCTTCAACCTTGAAGGTGTCGACAGCCTGAACCTAGATGCAGCTACAGTAGCTGGAATCTTTGCTGGCGAGATCACCATGTGGAACGATGACGCAATTGTGTCTCAGAACCCAGACTTGGATCTTCCTGACCTAAGCATCACTGCTGTTCACCGCTCTGATGACTCTGGAACTACTAAGAACTTCACTGACTACCTAGACAAGACCGCATCTGACATTTGGACTGTGGGTGCAATTGAGACCTGGCCAACCGAGTACGGTGGCGAGGGAGCAAAGGGAACCTCCGGTGTTGTTGATGCCGTGAAGGCCGGTAACGGAGCAATCGGCTACGCAGATGCCTCGAAAGCTGGAGACCTTGGAACCGTTGCCATCAAGGTTGGATCAGACTACGTTTCCTACAGCGCAGAAGCTGCTTCGAAGGTTGTCGAGGTGTCCTCTCTTGTTGAAGGCCGTGAGTCATACGACCTTGCCTACAAGATCGCCCGTGACACAACCGAAGATGGGGTATACCCAATCGTTCTAGTGTCATACCTAACTGGTTGCAACGAGTACCTAGATGCGGAAGTCGCCACGCTAGTGAAGGCCTACGCTTCATACATCATATCGGAGCAGGGTCAGGCTACCGCGGCATCTGCCGGAGGTATAGCACCGATAACAGACAGCTTGCGCCAGCAGGCACAGGCAATTATCGACGCTATCAAGTAGTAATAGAATCAACTCAAAGCCCGGCTCAGCCTTATGGCTGAGCCGGGCTTTGGGCAAAAATCCGTCTTGAATAACCACTTCGACGAGGAGAAAGATGTCATCACAAGCTCCAGTTGTGAAACGTCGTATTGGTGACCTTGTTTTTTCAAATCTTGCACTTAGTTCCGGAGTAGCAATCCTGGTTATCCTTGCCGCGGTTGCACTTTTCTTGTTTGCTGAATCACTTCCTGCATTCTTCTCGCAGCAAGATGCCGCACCTGAGGGCTTTTTGCCTTACGTAGCACCATTTCTATTTGGCACTGTCCTGGCATCGCTTATTGCGCTTTTGATCGCGACTCCATTAGCTGTTGGAATTGCTCTTTACATTTCTCACTTCGCACCAAGACGAGTTTCGCAATTTCTCGGATACTCAATTGACTTACTGGCAGCGATCCCATCCGTTGTCTATGGACTCTGGGGAATTTTGGTACTGGCACCATTTTTGAACCCGAGCTATCTGTGGCTAAATGAAAACTTAGGCTGGTTGCCTTTTTTTGCAGGCCAGGTTTCTGCAACAGGTAGAACGATGCTGACTGTTGGCATTGTTCTTGCAATCATGATTTTGCCAATCATGGCTGCCTTGATTCGAGAGATATTCTTGCAAACCCCTAGATTGCACGAGGAAGCAGCATTGGCTCTTGGTGCTACTCGCTGGGAGGTCATCAAGATGGCTGTGCTGCCATTTGGAAAAGCAGGAATCATTTCTTCTGCAATGCTAGGCCTTGGACGAGCATTGGGTGAAACTATGGCTGTAGCCCTAGTGCTATCTGGTTCAGGGGTCATCACTTTTGCTCTTCTAACCTCTACAAACCCCAACACCATTGCCGCAAATATCGCCCTTCAGTTCCCGGAATCCTCTGGAAACTACACCAGCCTGCTGATCGCAACAGGCTTGGTGCTTTTTGCCATAACAATGGCAATAAACATGCTTGCCCGTTGGGTAATCTCACGCCGCAGTGAATTCTCAGGTGCCAACTAATGACTACAGCCTCCGTAACGCAGAACTTTCAAGGAACCCGCAGTCTTCCTAAATGGCTGGCCCCGACCTTGCTCGCAGTTGCCATCCTGGCGTCTTTCTCGATCAACTCAGCTCTTTCAAGTTCAAGCGAAGAGACAACAGAGATCAACCTTTTGGCAGTCGCGCTAGTTTCACTTATTGCTTACTCGATTGGTTTCTATCTTGTTTCCAGAATCATCGAAGGAAAGAGAAAGTCAGCAGATCGACTTGTAACAATTCTGGTAACCGGAGCTTTTGCTCTTGCCGTGGTGCCACTGATTTCTTTAGCCTGGACTGTTATTGAGCGAGGAGCTGCCAGATTTGACATTGAGTTCTTCACCTTCTCGATGCGCAATATTGTTGGCGAAGGTGGTGGCGCCTACCACGCAATCATAGGAACCCTCCAAATCACAGGGCTCGCAACTTTGATTTCGGTGCCAATTGGAATTATGACTGCAATCTATTTGGTTGAGTACGCACGTGGGCCTCTAGCTAAAGCCGTTACATTTTTTGTCGATGTAATGACAGGTATTCCATCGATTGTTGCGGGGCTTTTTGCCTACGCTGCCTTCGTGGTGATCTTTGGCCCTGGGGTTCGAATGGGAATCGGTGGCGCAATAGCCCTTAGCGTCTTGATGATTCCCGTTGTAATTCGTGCCACTGAAGAAATGCTCAAGATTGTTCCAAATGAATTGCGAGAAGCGTCCTACGCATTAGGAGTTCCGAAGTGGCTAACCGTTACCAAGGTTGTGCTGCCAACGGCTCTAGCCGGAATAGCAACCGGTGTAATGATTGCAATCGCTCGAATCATTGGTGAAACCGCCCCACTATTGATCATTGCCGGCTTTACCTCCTCCACAAACTTCAATCCTTTTGACGAGCGCATGATGACATTGCCGGTGTTTGTCTATACTTCTTACGCGAACCAAGGCGCCGATGCTCAGACCTATATAGATAGAGCATGGACCGGGGCACTGGTTTTGATGCTTATCGTGATGCTTTTGAATCTTTTTGCCCGCCTAGTCTCCAAGTACTTCTCACCGAAGGGATAACACCATGTCAATGCGAATAGAGCTCAGCTCGATAAATGTCTACTACGGCAGCTTTCTTGCCGTCGAGGACATCAACATGGTTGTTGAACCCAACTCCATCACTGCCTTCATCGGGCCATCTGGCTGTGGCAAGTCAACCTTGATTCGGACCCTGAATCGCATGCACGAGGTTATTCCAGGTGCTTACGTGAAAGGTAACTTGACCATGAACGGCGAGGACATTTACTCGCCATCAGTGGACCCAGTAAAAGTGAGAAGACAAGTTGGAATGGTTTTTCAAAGACCTAATCCATTTCCAACTATGACTATTAAAGAAAATGTCTTGTCTGGTTACAGACTCAACAACAGCAGAATGTCTAAATCAGATGCTGATGCTATTTCAGAAAAGGCACTTAAAGGTGCAAACTTGTGGAACGAGGTTAAGGATCGACTAGACAGACCGGGCTCAAGCCTTTCTGGTGGTCAGCAGCAAAGACTCTGTATCGCACGTGCGATTGCGGTAGAGCCTGATGTCATCTTGATGGATGAACCAACTAGCGCTCTGGACCCAATTTCAACAGCGGCAATCGAAGATTTGGCGATTGAGTTGAAAGAGAAATTCACCGTCGTTATTGTGACTCACAACATGCAGCAAGCTTCTCGAATTTCAGACATGACCGCATTTTTCAATATCGCTGATACCGGTATGCCTGGAAAGCTGATTGAGTACGACAAGACAGACAACATCTTTTCGAATCCAAAGCAAAAGCAGACCGAAGATTACATCTCCGGAAGATTCGGTTAGAAGCGCTCGGACAGGCTCTGGTGCTCAACAGCGACTAATCTTGACTTCTTCCCAGATGTCGTTAGGTGCAGCACAACAAACTCTGCTGGTTTCAAAGCTTTGGCTTCCAAAATCAACCTAGCTAAAGCTGGCTCAGCGTAGCTTGCCAAGACCTCCGTAATGGTTGGAAGAGTTGGCCTGTGAGTGCACAGCACCGAAGATCTTGCATCTTGGAACAACTGCTTAGCAACCTTGGCAGTTCTTGCTGGGCCTTTTGCATTGCCCATTTCAGAAAGCTCTCCTCGCTCGATGAGCTTGTACTTATGGGCTTTGGCGTAAGGGCTGATTGTGTCACGGCACCTTCTCCAAGGACTTGTAAACACCCTTTTTGGTCCATAAGCACTCAATAGTCGTATCAACTCTTTAGCTTGCTTTTTACCGTCCGGAAGAAGCGGTCTCTTGCCGTCTTCACCCACGTAGTCAGCTCTCGGGGTGGCGGCAGCGTGCCTAAGTATGATCAGCGGCTTGGTCTTGAGCATCCCGTTTTTTCTTAGTTCTAAAAGCTCTTGCAGTAACTCTCGATCGTGAACATAGCTCAGTTTGGAAAAAGCCTCATCTGCTTTTACCCAGACAACTTCAGAGATTTCATCATTGGGTTTGAACTTAGAGCTTGCAAGAGCTTTATCGCTGACTCTGGCTGCCCAGTAGTGCACCACCTTGTTCTTTGATTTATCTAGGGGGTAAGTCATCGTCGAAAGCGGGACACCGAGCTTTATTTTTAGTCCAGTTTCTTCCTTGATTTCGCGGACAGCAGTTTCGGCTAATGTCTCTTCAGGATCCACTTTCCCTTTGGGAAACGTCCAGTCCTTGTACCTAACTCGATGAACAAGGGCAACCAAGAGACTGCTCTTTTCCTCGCGCCAGCAAACTGCCCCTGCAGCGTAAACCTCCACGAATCTAGCTAACCTGGCGCGCGGTTATGGAACGCATGACAGCGTCTTGGAAGTCTGATAGCGGGGCACCGGATTCATCGAATTGTTTCCTGTCCCAGTTGCCGCTTGCATTTAGATCCCAGCCAGCCATGTCATCAGCCATTGCAAGAGTAAACATTGTTCGAGTGCGGTCAATGTGCTCAGGGTCGATAAGGCGAACCAAAACTTCAACTCGACGATCTAGGTTTCGATGCATCATGTCAGCAGATCCAATGAAGATCTTTGGCTCGCCGCCTCCTTCAAAACTAAAGACTCGGCTGTGTTCAAGGTAGCGGCCCAGGATTGAGCGCACTCGAATGTTTTCAGATAAGCCCACTACTCCTGGCTTAAGAGCACACATTCCGCGCACGAGAACTCGAACCGGAACACCTGCCCGGGAGGCTCGATAGAGCGAATCGATGATTCCTTCATCAACCAGAGCGTTAACTTTGACGTCAATACCTGAGACTTTTCCAGCAGCGTGATGCGCAATTTCCTGATCAATAAGATCCGTTAGACCTTCTCTTACCCCAACAGGTGACACCAAGAGTGTCTTGAACTTTGCTTCAGGTGCATAACCGGAGAGGTGGTTAAACAACTTAGTTAGATCCTCACCAACTTCTGCCCTGGAAGTCAGTAACCCGAAGTCTTCGTATACTCTTGCCGTTTTTGGGTTGTAGTTTCCGGTACCGATGTGACAGTAGCGAACTAGCTGGCCAGCTTCCTGCCTGATAACAAGGGCAAGCTTGCAGTGAGTCTTCAAACCAACCATTCCGTAGACAACGTGGACTCCGGCCTGTTCGAGCTTTCTTGCCCAAGTGATGTTGTTTTGTTCATCAAATCGAGCCTTGATCTCAACTAGAGCCAATACCTGCTTGCCAGCCTGGGCTGCTTGGATCAGGGCGTCAACTACAGGTGAATCACCAGAGGTTCTGTAAAGAGTTTGCTTGATAGCCAACACGTCTGGATCTTGCGCTGCCTGCTCCAGAAATTCCTGAACGCTAGTGGAAAAAGACTCATAGGGGTGATGCACTAGTAGCTCACGCTTTTTCAAAACACTAAAAATGTCTAGCTCTTCGTCATCTCGTGGGCGAAGGTATCTATTTGTAAGCACCTGATGAGGTTTATTGCGAAGTTCAGGTCTAGGTAGTGATGCAATGTCCTGCAATCCTGTTAGATCGAGCGGTGATGGCAAGGTGTAAACATCCTGGTTAGAAATGTCCAGCTCTCTAATAAGTAACTCAAGCACTTGCGGATTCATGTCATCGGCAATTTCAAGTCGAACAGGAGGACCGAATCTTCTTCGAAGCAACTCTTTTTCCAGAGCCAGTAGAAGGTTTTCTCCCTCGTCCTCATCTACGTCTAAATCTTCGTTCCTTGTGACTCGGAAGTTGTGGTGCTGAACTACTTCCATTCCAGGAAACAACAAAGAGATGAATTCACCGATTACATCTTCGAGAGGAACGTAGCGCACCTCTGAGGTGTCATCCTTGGCCGGAATCAAAACAAACCTTGGAAGCAGTGGGGGAACTTTTACTCTTGCAAAGTGCTCGCCTGGACTGTCAGATTTTTTGAGAACAACTGCGAGGTTTAGCGAAAGACCAGAGATGTAAGGAAAAGGGTGAGCTGGATCGACTGCAAGTGGAGTAAGAACTGGAAAAATGTGATCTTCAAAAAAACTCTGCAGATGCTTTTTTTCGTCGTCTCGAAGTTCTGGCCAGCGAACCAGATGAATTCCGTTTTTCTCTAGCTCAGGCTCAATCACATCAAGAAACAGGTGTGCGTGGCGAAGCTGCAATTCGTGAGCTTCCTTGGAAATGCTGCTGAGTACTTCCTTAGGGGATAAACCCGACGGGCTTCTTACGGCAAGTCCCGTTGCCAGTCGACGCTGAAGGCCGGCGACTCTAACCATGAAGAATTCGTCCATGTTGGAGGCAAAAATACTCAGGTAATTCACTCGCTCTAGAAGTGGAACGCCGCTGTCCTCTGCCATTTCCAGAACTCGACGGTTGAAAGCCAGCCAGCTGAGCTCGCGATCAAGGTAACGATCGGGCGCCAAACCATGGGGTGAGGTGGGCAGAGTAATTGCCATGGTTTCTTCGGACATAAACCAATATTGTCACGGCTAGCTGTCCTGGTGGTTAAATATTTCTGAACTAAGCGTCTACAAGGTCCGAATCTGTTGGGTTAAAGCGGTACCCCACATTCCGAACAGTCGAAATAAGCCCCTCTAGGTCACCCAGTTTGGCTCGAAGCCTTCGAATGTGGACATCTACGGTTCTGCTACCCCCGAAGTAGTCATAACCCCAAACTTCACTCAATAGCTGGTCTCTTGAAAAGACTCTGCCTGGGTGCTGAGCAAGAAATTTCAACAATTCAAATTCTTTATAGGTCAAATCAAGTGGCTTGCCGTGAACTTTTGCAGAGTAGCTAGATTCATCAATGACTACTCCTGAGGCATTTATTGTGTCAACATCATTTACTGCACGATATTTTGCGATTGCTAATCGGATACGTGCTTCAACTTCCGCAGGACCTGCCGCGTTCAAAATGATGTCACTCGAGCCCCACTCATGGTTCATCGCAGCAAGGCCACCCTCAGCCAAAACAATGATTAGCGGTGCCGAAATTCCAGTTGAGATCAGAATTCGCGCCATGGCTTTGGCAGCAGAGAGGTCTGTTCTGGCATCGAGAAAAACCAAGTCGTGCTCTGGTGCATTGACTAGACTGGCCGGCTCAGCAGGAATGTATCTAACGCGATGACTAAGCAGTGACAGGGCAGGCAGGGCTTCTTGTTCTGACGCTGAAGTCAAAACCAGTAGCTGTGCCATCTCAAACCCCAAATCTTTGTGCCAAGTTTAGCCTTCGCGGCACGCGTCTAAGGCATGATTGAGATATGTCCAAACAGTGGGGTCAAATAATTAGCATCTGGGTGATTGTTGCCTTGCTGGCTGTTTGGGCAATCGCATCCCAGGTGGCCCTAACTGCCCCAGAGTGGTTTGGGACAATCCTGGCCGGCTCGGTAGCTTTGGTTTCGCTCTATCACTTGTTTCGCGCAAAGCCTGAGGGAATAGTGCGCAAGCTGGTCTATGTTGGCGGCGGAAGCTACCTGATTCTGGCTATCGCTACTGCTTACGTGTTTTTGGCAAGTTAGAATAGAGCCATGCTTGCACTTGAAATCTTTTTCACCGGCCTCTTGGCCTTGGCATCTTTGGCCATAGGCTCGGTTTCGATTTTGGTCCTTTACAAATTGTTTAAAGGACAAAAATAGTTGTTGGTTGTGCCAGAGGGCTTACCCCTGGAACTAACTCCCTTCGCCTTCCTGGTAGGAAAGTGGTCCGGTTCAGGAGTCATCTCCTACACTCACACAGCTGAAAAAGCTGAGCAAGAATTCACTCAAACTGTTGAATTTTCCTACGACAATCAATCTGTCTTGGGTTACGTTTCAAAATCCACTCTCAGTGATGGAACCGAATTACCAACCGAAGTTGGCTTTTGGCGACTAGCCAAAGCCCCGGAGTCTTCGGATCATGGACCAGGCCTTCTCCCAGGAGCTGGAGCTAAATCAATCACTAACCACGAACAACTCGAGACTCTTCGTAACAAAGACGGTGGCTTCGACATAGAAGCATCGATTCTGCACCCGAGTGGAATAAGCGAGCTATATATCGGCCAAATCAAGGGTGCCAGGGTAGACCTTGCAACCGATGCGGTATTGAGATCACAATCTTCCAAAGACTATCGAGCTGCAACTCGAATGTTTGGTCTCGTTGAAGGCGCGCTGCTTTGGGTATGGGACATAGCCGCTCTTGGAAACCCAATGGCATCTCATGCTTCGGCGAGACTTGAAAGGGCCCAGTAGGTGCAGGTAAAAAAGCACTATGGCAATCCAATGATTGAGCAGCGCAACCTGTTCGAAGGTGATTCCGTGTGTTTGATGGACCCAGCTGGAATCATTTGCGTTTCTGGTGCGGATCGATTGACCTGGTTACATTCACTTCTCAGCCAAAACCTGAAGAACCTCAAACCTGGCGAATCTGCCGAGGCATTGCTTTTGGACCCTCAGGGTCATATCGAACAGCAAATCAAAGTCATCGACGACGGCGAAGCAACTTGGCTGATTGTGAACATAGAAAACACTCAACCGCTACTGGACTGGCTTACCAAGATGGTTTTTCGCATGAAAGTTGAGCCTACTGATCGCTCAGCAGACTTTGTTTTAGTTGGCGCTACCAAGCGCAAGCCTGAGCTCGCTTTTGTTTCTAATTCTCAAACTTTGGTTTGGAAAGACGGATGGCCAGGTGTTACCCCTGGTGGTTATCGATACTCGACTAGGGAAGTTAACTACTCATGGTTCGAGCATCTTGTTGAAGCCAGCCAGCTAGATAACCTATTGTCTAAGGCTAGTCTTGCTGGAACCATGGCGGCTGATGCACTTCGTGTAGCAGCAGGGCGCCCTCTTGCCGCATCAGAAATTGACGAGAAGTCACTGCCTCATGAGTTGGATTTGCTATCAACCGCCGTGCACTTGTCTAAGGGGTGTTATCGAGGGCAAGAGTCAGTAGCTAAAGTTCACAACCTAGGTCATCCGCCAAGAAGACTTACCTTCTTGCACCTCGATGGATCGGAGCATTCACTACCAGATGTTGGCGATGAGGTCAGAGTATCCGGCCAAGACAAAGTTGTTGGAAAGATAACCTCAGCAGCGCAGCATTTTGAAATGGGACCGATTGCCTTGGCGGTTATTTCCCGTTCGGTAGCTGAGGATGCCTCGCTCGAAGTTAGCTCCAGCGGTGGAATCATCGCGGCCACTCAGGAGATCATCGTTCCGCAGTCAGCCGGCAAGGTGGTTGAGGTTCCCAAACTTCCTCGTCTCAAACTAGGTGGCGCAAGCAAAGCGCCTAAACTTGGAGAATAATGACTACTCAACACACGCTCATACTTCTTCGCCACGGTAACAGCACCTGGAATCAGAAGAACCTGTTCACTGGCTGGGTGGACGTTGACCTGAGTGACCAGGGCAGGCAAGAAGCAAAAAGGGCAGGAGAACTATTGGCTGAATCTGGCCTAGAGCCAGACCTTCTTTATACCTCTTTACTGAAGCGGGCTATAAACACCGCAAACATCGCTTTGGATACAGCGGACCGCGGCTGGATTGACGTAAAGCGCTCCTGGAGACTGAATGAGCGGCACTATGGAGCTCTGCAGGGCAAAGATAAGGCTCAGACGCTGGATGCTTATGGCCCTAAGCAATTCCAGCTATGGCGCAGAAGCTTTGATGTTCCACCACCGCCAATAGAGGACGGGGACCAGTATTCGCAAGCAGGCGACAAGCGTTACCAAAATCTAGGTAGCGATCTTCCTCGCACCGAATGCCTGAAAGACGTTTTGGTTAGATTCCTTCCAATCTGGGAAGAAATCAAATCAGACCTAAGTTCAGGAAAGACTGTATTGGTCACCGCACACGGAAATTCGCTACGGGCATTTGTGAAGCTACTTGATGGGGTTTCCGATGATGACATCGCAGAGCTAAACATTCCTACCGGAATGCCTTTGGTTTACAAACTGAATGCTAATTTCGAGCCAGTAGTCAAAGGCGGAGAATATCTAGATCCCGCAGCTGCAGCAGCTGGACAAGCAGCCGTTGCCAACCAAGGCAAAAAGTAAAGAACTATTCGGTCTCGTGCCACTCACCGGTGGTTAGGTAAGTTACTTTGCTAGAGATATCTACAACGTGGTCTGCGAAGCGCTCGAAGTAACGGCTTGCCAAAGTTACGTCAACTGTAAACATTGCGTTTTCTTTCCAGCTGTCTGAAAGGACAACTTCAAAGACGCTGCGGTGCAGTTCGTCGACTCTTTCGTCTTCAGCTTGAATTGCGCGAGCTAGCTCGACATCGGCGTTTTGCAAAACCTCAGAAAGCTTCTTCGCAAGCTGGATGTCTAGGGTGCCCATTTCCTCAAATGTCTTTCGTAGTGAGTCTGGAACGGCAGAACCTGGGAAACGGTAGCGTGCTATCGAAGCAATGTGGCTAGCTAGTGCACCCATGCGCTCCAGGCTGGCACTAATTCGAAGGGCTGAAACCAAAACTCTTAGGTCTCTGGCAACAGGTGACTGGCGAGCAAGAATTCGAATCACTAGCTCGTCCAGGGCTAGGGCTTTTTCCTCGTTGGTCTCGGACAGTGCCAAGGCCTGATCGGCCTGAGAGACGTCATTGGTTAGAAATGCTTGGGTGGCTTTATCGATAATCACGGCCACGGACTGGGAAATCTCAACCAGGCGCTCTTGGACCTCTTGGAGCTCGCTCTGAAATACCTCGCGCATTGCTTGTTTCCCTTCTTGGATTTACTTAGTGAATATCCCACCCGTTGGTTAACGGAAGCCAAATAAACACCAAACCCAGTTCAAAATTACCGCTATTTTCAGGGATTTTGGCACTTTCAGCGCTTAAGCGGGTCATATGGTTAACAATGTGAACACATTTGGCATTGAGGCAATCATTCTGGCTGCGGCGCTGGCTGCAGCAGTGGCAACTGCCTTGGGCTGGTATCTCGGGAAAAGGTCATCACGCGTTCTTGAAGCTGAACCAGATTCCTTTCCCGATCTCGTGGCAGAAGTCCTAGAGCTAATGGGCTCCGTCGGAATTGTTGTAGACGGATTCAACAAAGTAGTCGGCACAAACAGTTGGGCCGAATCTTACGGTCTAGTGGCGCGCGGCTTGCTGGTTCATTCTGAAACCGTTGACCTAGTCAAACGTGCTCGGTCCGGATCAGAGATTGAATCCTTTGAGGGAATTTTACGAGTTGGTCTGGCCCAAGAAAAAGTGTCTGTTGCCGCGAAAGCTAAATTAGTTTCGGGAGATTATGTAGTTTTGGTTCTCGAGGATAGAACCAGTGACATTCGATTAGACAAAACAAGACGAGACTTTATCGAGAATATTTCCCATGAGCTAAAGACACCAATTGGTGCCATTGCTTTACTGTCAGAAGCAATCCAAGAAGCAGGCGATGACCGAGCAGCTGTGTCAAAATTTGCGGCGAGTTTAAATAAAGAATCTAGCAGGCTTACCTTCTTGGTTCAGGACATCATCAAACTTTCCAGACTTCAGTCTGAAGAAGTAATTGCTGACGCAGAACTGATTGATCTCAACGAGGTGGTTGCTGAGGCAATTGATCGCAACGAACAGCTTGCAGCAAACCGAAAAATTCGATTGGTTTCTGAGCAGTCACCAAAGCTAGAAGTTTTTGGAAATAAAGAAATGCTGATTACCGCAGTGAAGAATCTTATTGAAAATGCCATCAGCTACTCGGATCAGGGAACCAGCGTTGGAATTGGCTGCAGCGCCAAGGAATCTATCGCCGAGATCACTGTCACTGACTCAGGTTCTGGGATTTCCCCAGAAAACCAAGAACGAATCTTTGAGCGCTTCTACCGAGCCGACCCCTCGAGATCAAGAGAAACCGGTGGTACGGGCCTTGGTCTAAGTATCGTCAAACACGTCGCCAAGACTCATCGTGGCGAAATCAAGCTGTTCTCCCAGGTGGGAGTGGGTTCTACTTTCACCCTCCGGGTTCCGCTAGCAACCGCATCAGATCCGGCAACTGGCACCATCGACCTAGTTAGGGAAGGAAAGTAATGGCCAAAGTCTTGGTTGTTGAAGACGAGCAGTCCCTTCGCGAGGCACTGGTGTTTTTCCTCGAAAAGGAAGGCCACGACGTATCGGTCGCTGTCGATGGCGAAGAAGCAATTCAGGTCTTTGAGAAGACAGGAGCTGACATAATCTTGCTCGATCTCATGCTTCCAAAAATTGATGGCAACCAGGTTTGTAAACAGATTAGGCAAAGCTCCAACGTTCCAATCATCATGCTCACCGCCAAAGACTCTGAAATTGACAAGATTGTTGGTCTCGAAATCGGTGCAGACGATTACATCACCAAGCCGTACTCAACAAGAGAGCTGCTCGCCAGAATCAAAGCAGTTCTCAGAAGACAAGTGGAGCCCCCGCTCACTATTGGCTCGGTGCTGATCGCTGGCGAGCTTCGCTTGGATTCTGATCGCCATGTGGTGACGCTAAATGGAAATGCGCTGACGTTGCCACTCAAAGAATTTGAGCTACTTGAACTATTGATGGAAAACGTAAATCGCGTTCTGACCCGAGGCCAGATCATTGATCGCGTCTGGGGATCAAATTACTTTGGTGACACCAAGACTTTGGATGTTCACATCAAGAGATTGCGCTCAAAAGTTGAAGAAGATCCTGCTAGACCGAAGTACATTCAGACTGTTCGAGGCTTAGGATACAAGCTCGAAGTTTAGTTTTCTTCAGATTCCTCTGGTTGCTGGGCTTCTAGCTGCTCAAGCAGCATCTGGTATTCAGCTAGAGTTCCATCCAAAACTGGCACTTGGATTATTCCGCTAATACTGTCGCTTTCCAGAAGATAGAACTTTGCTGTTTGACCAGGAACTTCAACTACCGGTAGCTCTATCGCGGGGTTTCCGTTATAGCCAAAGTCAATTTTGGATCCAGCCGGTACATCAAAAAAGACATCTGTTCGCTCATCAGTTGCTGGGTCCACATACTGAAGCTTTACACGCAAGTCTGATGTTGAGGTGCTCACCAAGGAGCCAATCAAGAAGCCTCGACCGCTCTCGCCCACCAGGTAGATAAAGTTACGAGCCTTCACGGATTCAAGGTCAATTTGCTGACCATCGCTAGGGGAGTAGGGATCCAAAGACGCTACGTTGCCGCTAAGGCTGCAGGCGCTCAAACCAAGTGTCATGGCTGTGGCGGCCAAAGCGATTGTGATCCGACGAACTAGCAATGATCCTCCTAATTGGGCATTAGTTCCTAGTTTACGGCAGGAATAAAGGCCTTAGCTGTGGTAAAATAGTGGTTTCTGAAGGGAATCCAACACATGAAGTTCGAGGTTGGCGAAACCGTCGTTTATCCACATCACGGCGCAGCAAAAATCGTAGAGGTAAAAAACCGAAACATACGTGGCGCTACCCAAAAGTACCTTCAGCTGAAGGTTGCCCAGGGTGATCTAACAATCTGGGTTCCAGCCGCCAATGTTGAGATGGTTGGAGTTCGCGATGTTATTGATCGCAAGGGTGTTCAGCAGGTTTTCGATGTGTTGCGCGCTGAGTTTATTGAAGAGCCAACTAACTGGTCCAGAAGATACAAGGCCAACCTAGAAAAGCTAGCTTCCGGTGACGTGGTCAAGGTTTCTGAGGTTGTCAGAGACCTATGGAGAAGAGATCAGGACCGAGGACTCTCTGCTGGTGAAAAGCGCATGCTTGCTAAGGCCCGTCAGATTCTAGTTTCAGAGCTAGCTCTTGCTAAAAAGACCGACGAAGAAAAAGCCGGTGTCTTGCTAGATCAAGTTCTGGCTTCCT
>JBIIME010000002.1:0-66924 GCA_044338175.1 Rhodoluna sp. | reverse complement strand
GGACTGGATGTAAACCGGCTGCACGTAAAGTAGTCCTCCACCAACTGGAAGCGTTAGCAAGTTTCCGTTAAGAACTCTGGTTGATCCCTGTCTCAAAATGTTCAGTAGCTGAGACACCTCGGAGTCAGCGCTGAAGTTGTTTTGCACCTGACCAGGTCCTGGAACAATCGTGCTCTTTGGAAGAGTTAGCAACCTGAGCGTTCCATAGTCGGCGGACTTCTGTCCAGCCGTAGTTCCAGCATCAGAATTGGCGACCAGGTAACCGGTCAGTACGTTTCTCGAAGCTTCACCGGTGGAGCGAGGAATAAAGGTCGAATAAATCGAGAAGTCAGGTGAATCAGTACCTGGGACCTGCATGGTGAGATAGTAAGGAGGCTGCAAGGTTCCAACACCTGATCCACCCACTGGATCATTTGGTGTCATCCAAGCATCCTGCTGAGAGTAAAACGCTCCAGCATCTTCAACGTGGTAACTACCCAGTATCGAACGCTGAACTTTGAAAAGATCAGCCGGATAGCGCACGTGAGAAAGTAGCTCTCCAGACATCTCGCTCATTGGTTGAATAATTCCTGGGAACACTTTCTTCCAGGTCTGCAGAATTGGATCTTGCTCATCCCACTCGTACAAAGTCACTTTGCCGTCATAGGCATTAACGGTGGCCTTAACAGAGTTTCTGATGTAGTTGACCTCGCCTCTTAGCAGCACGCTAGGTGAGTTGGCGTCTGCGATTGCCTGAGCTAGGTTTTCGGATCTGGAGTATGGGTAGTTGTTTGAGGTTGTGTAACCATCAACAATCCACAGAACCTGGCCGTCGATGATCGCAGGATATGGATCTGAGTCCAACTCCAAAAATGGTGCAACGGCTGCCACACGCTCCCGCGGATTGCGGTTATAAAGAATCTGAGATTCAGAATTTATGGCGTCAGATAACAAGATCTGTTCGCTCTGGAACTTCAGCGCATAAGCAAGGCGCGGAATAATTCCGGAAATCATTGGACCACCAGAGCCTGAGAAGGTGTTATAGGTCTGGTCGTTCTCCCCCTCACCGGCCGGGAAATCTAGCTCTAGAGGTTCGGCACCCGATGGTGCTCCCACAATCGAATACGTTGGGGAACTTTCTCCAAAGTAAACCCGTGGTTCGTAATCACCTAGTTCTCCAACCGATGGGATACCGGATTGCATGAATACTGGCTTTCCGTCTGGGGTGCGCTGGTTTCCGTAAGCGGCAACAACACCAAATCCGTGGGTGTAAACAACCACGTTGTTGTACCAAGATTGCGAGTCTCCAAGACCAGCCTGGTTCAATTCACGGACTGCTAAAACAGTGTCCTGAACTTTTCCATCAATTTCGTAGCGACCAACATCTAGCTGGTTTGGGAAGTTGTAGTACTGACGGAACTGCTCAAGTTGTCTAAATGAAGAGCTAACAAGAGCCGGGTCCAAAATTCGAATAGAAGCAGTTGTTTCGGCATCCTCGCGTAAGGCACCCGCCTCAGCGTCAACAACAGCGTTGTATTCGACACGCTCTACGGTGTCGATACCAAAGGCTTTTGATGTGGCATCCAGGTTTCTTTGAATATATGGCGACTCTAAGACTCGCTCGTTTGGAACTACCTGGAAAGTCTGAACTGCCCAAGGAAATAATCCTCCAAGAATAAGTGAGCTAACAACCATCAATCCGGTAGCAACTACCGGCAAGCGCCACTTGCCAACAAATGCAGCTGCCAAGAAAAGTAGGGCAACAACAATAGAAATAAGTGCCAAGATCTGTAATCCAGGAATTGCAGCATTCACATCGGAGTAGCTTGCTCCGGTAAACAAACCAGCAGAGCTAGTCAGTGTTGAGTACTGATCTAACCAAAGGGATGCCCCTTGGGTCAGTAAGTATAGAAAAGCCGAGATGCCAATTTGAATGCGAGCTGCTTTAGAAACTAGAGTCTCACGACCATTGAATTTGATGCTTCCGTAAATGATGTTAACTCCGGCAGCTAATAGCAGCGCGATAAGGAAAGCAGCAGATAGGAAGCCGACAAGGCCGATATAAAAAGGCAGTTCAAAGATGTAGAAAGAAATGTCCATACCAAACTGTGGATCAGTTTCACCAAATGGGGTGCGGTTTAGATATGAAAGAACAACCCCCCAGCTTGGAGCTACGGACAAACCGGCAATTGTTCCAAGAGCCAGTGGAACACCAATCATGACCGCTTTTCTAAGCTGATCAATTAGCTGGCGATACTGCTCAAAAGGAGATCTCTCGTCTGCAAACTTGATATAAACGGGTCGAAACTTAAAAGCGAGCCAAAGACCCAATCCGGTTATAAGGGTGAAGGCTAGAGCTGAAACCGTAAAGAGCGCTGCCTGAGCAAATATTTGAGTGCTTAGCACGCTCAAGAAGCCAAGGTGATCAAACCACAACACATCGGTGTATAAACCAGCAATCCTCAGTAGAATCGCACCAATTACAACAACTATTCCAATAGCAATTGTCGACGGGGAAAGAGTCGGTCGTGGAATGCCTTGGTTAGCAGTTTGGGTCATGATTCTCCTGTTTTCCTAGTTCGTGCAACTTGGTAAAGATTCCAATTGCTCGTTGGCCGAAAGCTTTTCTAAAGCGTCGAGCGCTTGCTGTAGTGTCTCTATTTTAACTACCCTCAGGCCATCGGGGACGTTTCCTACGATTTCTTCGCAATTAGCCGCCGGGGCCAAAAACACCGTTGCTCCAGAGCGTGAGGCCCCATAGAGCTTCTGCACCACGCCACCAATTGGACCCACTTCGCCAGATTGAGAGATCGTTCCGGTTCCCGCAACGTGCAATCCGCCGGTGAGATCCCCCGGAGTGAGTCGGTCAATAATTCCAAGAGCAAACATCATTCCTCCGGAAGGGCCGCCGACGTCTCCCAGCTGGAGATTTACCTCAATCGGAAAGTCATATTTATATCCCACCAAAATTCCGAGCCTAAAGTTTCCCTCGGCGTCTTTGACTGGAGACACTTCTTTTGTGACCTCTCGTCCGTTCCTGTCAACCACAACTGACAGTGGTGCTTTTTCGTCCCAGCTGGTAACTAATTCTTTGAGTTGCTCGATGTCTAAGATTGCTTCAGAATTTAGTGACAATACAAAATCCCCTGCCACAAGCTTTCCACTTGCTGCCGCATCCGCCACAACCTCGGCGATGTATACCTGCCTTGGTGTTTCATAGCCGAGGTAATTTAGCGCTGCAGCGATAGCTTCTTGCTGAGAAACTTCCATCATCGCACTGGACTCTGACCGAACTTCCTCCGTAGTGCGATCGTCGGGATAAAGTAGCTCAACTGGAACTACCTTCTGGGACTGATCGGCCCACGCGAGCGCAATTTCAATCCAACTTGGAGTGTTCTCGGGTCTTCCAACTATGCTCACGGTCAAAATCTCGAGCATTCCCTCGGACTCGTAACTTTCAGCGCCCGAAATTTGAATTACCGGCTCATCTGCAACTTCGCCCAAAACGTCGTAGGTTGGGCCAGCTCTTTCAATCAGGTAGGGAGTTGGAAGCACAGCTAAAACCAAAAAACCGACAGCAAATGTAACCGCCGCGAAGAACCCGACCGCGCGCTTAGCCTGAACACTAGCTTTTGAACTAGTTCTATCCCGCTGGAAAAAAGTCATGCCCGCCTTGATTTGTAAGCCTGACAATTAGCCTAAGTGAGGGTAATAGCGAACTTGCCCCAATATCCCACGCTCTCGGCGAACACCCAGAAACCAAAGCAATAGTTCAGGCAGATTAGGGATTTAGAGGAAGTAGCCTTGAATCAGATAGAAGATAGGTAGTCAATTGAACGAGAACCGGCCAGAGCCCGAAGACTTTGAGGCCATGCTGCGCAAGTTTCTATCCGGTGCGCCGCTTGACCCGGAGCAACTCGCCAAGGCTGCAGGCTTACCACTTGACCCAAAGGCGCTTCAGGAGATGCTTACCCAGATCGGCGCCGCAATCGCTCCAGGCAACCAAACAGAAGGCGTGAACTGGAATCTAGTTCAAACTCAGGCAAGGAAAATTTCCGCCAAGAACACTGTCGCAGTTCCAGAGTCAGTTGGAAGGTCGATTAATACCGCAACTGCAACGGGAAACTTATGGCTGGATGAAGCTACCGATCTAGGTCCAATCTCAATCGAGCCAAAACTTCTTTCAAGAGAATTGTGGGTAGCTGACTCAATCGGCTTGTTCAAAGACCTGGCAACTCCGGTTGCAGAACGCATGGCGGTAGCCCTAACCGAAAACTTCCAAGAGAATTTGCCAGAGGAGTTTGCTGGCATGCTCTCCCAAGCAAGTGGCATCATGAAATCAGCTGGTTCAGTCATGTTTGCCATGCAACTGGGAGAAGCGCTAGGAAAGCTATCAGAGGAAGTGCTTAGCGGTGGCGACATCGGCTTACCGATCTTCCAAGAAGCAAGACCTGCCTTTGTCGCCCAAAACTTAGCTAACTTTGTCAATTCCCTCGAAGAAGAAGCTGACCAGGTCTATATCTACCTGGCGGTTCGAGAACTTGCCCATTCCAGATTGTTCAAGCACAGCAAGTGGCTCCGCGGATACATCGTGAACCTAATCACCTCTTATGCCAGTGAAATCACAATCGATAATTCCAAAATTGTTGAGCTCTCCGAAGGATTCGACCCCGCCGAGGTAGGCAACATTCAAAAAGCTCTCGAATCCGGTGCGCTTATTGCTCCAAGAACAGAATCGCAAACTAGAGCTCTGGAAAGAATTGAAACGGTGCTCGCTCTTATCGAGGGTTGGGTGGATTGCGTCACTCAAGCAGCAACCAAGCGGCTTCCAAGATCTCTGGCTATTGCGGAAACAATGAGACGCAAGCGTGCCTCCATCGGTCCTGCCGAGCGAACTTTCTTGACACTGATTGGATTAGAGCTAAGGCCAAGAAAAATACGTGAGGCATCTTTGATGTGGCAGCAGGTTACCGATGCAGCTGGTTTGGAAAAAAGAGATTCGATTTGGTCTCACCCGGATCTGATCCCTACCGAGCAGGACATTCAAGACCCAGCTAAGTTGATTGAACGAACTCTGAAGCAAAACCCTGAAGACGAAATTGACGCGGCCCTGAGGGACTTACTGGGCTAAGCCTGCTTGCAGCAGGGCTACGAATCTCGAGGGTGAGCGCTCTCTACCTTTATCTTGATCGACAAAAGAAAGTCTCAGTTGGGCCTTGGCTCTAGTAATCCCAACATAAAGAAGTCTTTTCTCTTCTTGAATTGCGGCGTCTGTCTTGGCGTAGGTGATTGGCAAGTAACCCTCGTTTAGGCCAATTATGAAAACCATTGGCCACTCCAACCCCTTGGCTGCGTGAATTGTAGACAAGGTAACTGCTTCCTGGGTTGGCTCATGTTGCGAGTGAGCGCGATCGGCTAACTCGAGAGCAAAATCCTTGATGCCTGCTCCTTCTGGAAGCTCATCGACCATAGACAAAAGTGCATTGAGTGCTTCCCACTTACTGGCAACTGCGCCGTGCTGCGTTGGTCTTTGCTGTTGCCAACCAAGGGATCGAACAATGTCGCTAACGGCGTGATCAAGAGGTTTGCCAGAAGGCGAAAGCGACTCTGCTCTAATTAGCTGAACAGCGGTGCGTATCTCTGGCCTGGCAAAAAACCGCTCTCCTCCTCGAAGCTGATAAGTGATACCTAAATCATCAAGCGCTCGTTCTAGTTCTTCAGACTGGCTGTTGATTCGATACAACACCGCTATATCGCTTTTAGAAACCCCTGCTTGAATCGATTCAGCTATGGATTTTGCAACTGCTTTGGCTTGTGAGCTGGTGGAGTCAAAGTTTTGAATTGTTGGCGTTGTCCCAGCGCCACCGGCGGCCTCAAGGTCTCCACCCATCGCAGAGTCGCTGGTTAATCGATTAGCAAACGCGACAATTTGTTTGCTGGATCGATAATTTGTAATTAAATCAACGACAGTTGACCCCGGAAAGCGATCTTGGAAACTGCGCAGGAATTCACTGCTGGCGCCAGTGAAAGAGTAGATGGTCTGGTTCGGATCCCCCACAACACAAAGCTCCGCGTGCGATCCAAGCCACTGATCCAGTAGGGCGTGCTGCAGTGGGGATATGTCTTGATACTCATCAACTGTGAAGAAGCGGTACTGACTCTGCACGTGCGAAAGCGCTCTAGGTTCTGCTTTTAGCAGTCCCAGTGTCAAAATCAATACGTCTTCCCAATCCAGGCGCTGCATGCGAATCTTTTCTTGTTCGTACGCTTGCTGAATCTCAAGATTCTTTGCGAAGCTAAGGCCCGCTACCTGTGCCCTTGTGTCGGCAAGTAATACGTACTCATCCATCGAAAGCATTGAGTACTTCCGCCACTCAATCTCACTTGCTAAGTCCCGTAGCGCTGCTGCATCCAGGTTGATTGACATTGCCTTGGAGATTTGGCCAATCAGTTTCGCTTTGGAGTCCAAGATCGAAGGTGCTGGCACTCCTACCAGCTGTGGCCAAAAGTATTCCAACTGAGCAAGAGCTGCGGCGTGAAAAGTTCTAACGGAAACAGCGCCAACGCCAAGTTGCCGAAGCCTTGCTCGTAGTTCCCCGGCTGCGCGATTTGTGTAAGTGAGAGCAAGCACTCGATTAGCGGCAAAATGCCCTGTTGCAATTCCATAGGCGATGCGGTGAGTAATCGTTCTGGTCTTTCCAGTTCCCGCACCGGCCAAGATAACTGTTGGTCCAACTAGCGACTGAGCGGCCACTTTTTGATTCTGATCTAGTCCTTCTAGAATCTTTTCCGCGCTACTGTTCGCCATTTTTCGTTTCTTCATCCGCTGAACCAATAGCAGAGCCATACCAAAGTTCAATAAGTGCTCTCGAGATAGTTGAATCACTTGGTAGCAGCAGTGATTTGGCCTCAGCCTTAATTTCCGATCTGGAGAACCAACGCAACTTCACTATTTCTTCACCATCTGGTAAAAACTCAATGCTTGAGTCGGCTTTAGCCTTGAAGCCAAGCATTAGTGACTGCGGAAAAGGCCAGCTCTGTGAATAGAGATATTCGACGTCGAATACATCCAACCCACACTCCTCTTTCATCTCTCGAACTACCGCAGCCTCAAGTGACTCTCCTGCCTCAACAAAGCCCGCAAGAATAGACCAACGGTTTTGCTCCCAAGTGCCCTGAGAACCAAGCAGGATGCGATCTTCTTGATCGGTGATGGCAACAATGATCGCCGGGTCAGTGCGCGGAAAGATTTCATTATTGTCTTTGAAGCACCGCCTCACCCAGCCGCCCTGCTCAATCACCGTTGGAGTTCCGCACTTTGGACAGTGTTGATTAATCTCGTGCCAGTTGGCAACAGCTAGTGACTGGGTGAATAAACCCGCATCTCTGTCGGAAAGCTCTGAGCCCAATGTCCGCAGGCTCTGCCAAAGTGATGGATCGGCCTCAATTGACATCGCTGAGTTGTCATTAACTACTGCCAGCACAATCGCCGATCCTTTTGCTTCTAGCGGAGTTTCGATTGTTGTCTTCCCCAAATAGACCCGAAGGTTTGCAGCGGAAACTTTTTCAACCGGTAGCAAAGAAAGTTCTGGGCTAGAAAGGCCCTTGCGAACCAGAGCCTTGCCCTCGTGCAGAACCAGAACCCGAGTGGATTGCATACTCCAGAGCTCATCGAAAAGCTCAGGTCTTGAGCGAGATAAGTAGTCTCTATCGAGCTCCCAGCGAGCAAGTGGTGGGAGCTTGATTTCGGTCACTTTATCCTCGCGTGGCGATACTGAATAGATTGGTCAATGTTGTCTAACCTAAATTTATGGCTAGATCACCCTTGATTTTAGCGGCACTGGCTAAAGACGCAGTTCCGCAGTTTGACTTCGCACAGGTAAAGCACTTAGACGCTGGACAATCAGGTGCTTTTGACGCAGCCCTACTAACGGCCAAGAGCGGCGAGCACTTCGTTGTTCGCATGGCAAACAGCCCAACCGCTGGAACAGAACTTGAAGCAGAGATTAGAGCCCTCAAGTGCTTCTCCTCCCAGGTGCGCCTAAATCTTCCGTTTCAAATTGGCCAGCTCATCGGAGATACCCAAGACTCGGATGGCCAACGCGCTCTCGTTTTTGATTTTGTCTACGGAAACTCCATTGAACTTTCTCGTGTGGAGCCAGCGAGTCAACTAAGTACAAGCATTGCTTTTGCTATCGCGGCAATTCACAACTTGCCTCACGAGCTGGTGCAAAAATCTGGATTCCCAGAACTTGACCCAAACCAAAACCTGAAATACCGCATTATGGAGTTGGACCGAGCTGCCCAGACAGGTAAGGTTCCGCCAATTCTGCTGCAGCGCTGGGAAACTGCTTTGGAAGATTCCAGCATGTTCCGCTACCAGCCAACCGTTGTGCACGGAGCAATCAACGGCCACAGCGTTTTAGAACTAGATGGGAAAGTTTCTGGTGTTCTGCACTGGAGCGGACTGAGAATTTCTGATCCAGCAGAGGACTTGGCTTGGGTTCTGGGTGGAGCAACTAGCGAACTTGCCAAGAATCTAGTTGCTAGATACTTCGAAGCTAGGCCCGGTGCCGATGTAAACCTCTGGTCGAGAGCTTTGTTGTATAGCGAACTAGAACTTGCCAGATGGTTGTTGCACGGCTACTCACAGGGAAGCCAAGAGATTATTGAAGACGCTGTGGGAATGCTTTTGGTATTGACCGAAGAAGTTGAATCAGGAAAAGCCGAGCGCATTGCCGCTGCTCCCCTGGCTACTGAGATTGCTCAGCAACGACGTGCCGAAGAGGCAACTTCGAACCCAATCAAGAACGACGAGCTTTTCTAAACAAAGAGCTCTCCCCAAAGCTTCATAAGCTCTTCGGGTCCAGGAACAGCTTCTGGTCTGAGTTCGGTGTTTTCAGACACAAAGTAGAAGCAAACATCAATTTGATCAACCGGCACATTTCGAAGCTTTGAGTAAGCAAACCGATACAGAGCCAACTGCAAGATCATTTCCTGCTCCTGCTCGGTGGTTTCTGGTCGGCTACCAGTTTTCCAGTCCACTATTTCGAAGCGCTCCCCCACTTTGAACACCGCATCCAGTTTGCAAACAAAGGTATTGACCCCATGGGTCAAGTTGATTTCAAGCTCAATTTCCGAATCTTTGAAGTTTGCGAACCTGGAATTCTTGAATGTCTCTGCTAAGCCGGTGACCGTGGGAGAACTTAACTGGTCAATCTCGGATACTAAGAAATCCTCTACCCAAGAGTGAAACAGTGTTCCAGTTCGGGTGGCCCGGTAAGGCTTTGACGGAGTTGGTCGCAAATATTTAGCTGCCATGGCATCAACATCTTTCACAAACTCTTTGAACCTGGATGCAGGAATTCGAACCGGAAGATCAACAACCGCCAAACGAGCGAGGCGGTCATCTTGCTCCTTTAGAAGTAGGTCAATTTCGTCTTGAACACTGCTTCGCCTTGAATCACTACGTGAATCCGCTAAATGATTGATTGCTTGCTTTACTTGATTAGCTGCATCCTTCAAAACCGAAGCGTATTGCTCGCCGACTGGATCCAGTGGCCAGCTGGCAGTTTTTGGGTCCAAGTTAAGAGGATTTTCCTGGCTGTTGATCTCCGGAAACTCAAAGCCTTCGCCTGCTAACTGCTCGAGGAAGCGAGAAGGTTTTCTAGATCCTGCGTTGCCTGGTTTCCAGTAAGAACCAGTAAGGAGCAAGGCTTGCTTAGTTCTGGTTATTGCAACATAAATTAATCGATACTCTTCTCTGAGTTGGTGCTCTTTGTTGTCAGCACGAAACTGTTCCTTAGCTGCTTTTATCTCCGCCTGGGTTCTAGTTGCCTCGTAAGCAAAAACCGGAAGCGAACTCGCGTCACCCCGAAGCGGATACGGCAGCTCAGCACCAGAAAGCCATCCAGAAATAGATCTTGGCTTGCTAGGAAAATCATCTTCCACAAGATTCGGCACCGCAACAAAGTCCCATTCAAGTCCCTTTGCGGCGTGCACCGTGAGCACCTGCACCACACCCGCTGCCGGGTTGGACTTTGGCAATTCAAATCGTTCTTTCTTGGATGCGTAATCCAGCCAGTTCAAGAAACCTGCTAACTGCGAAGCAGCACTGGATGCGCTAAAGCCCGCGACTGTTTCGTAGAACGACTCGAGCTGAGCCATAGGGTTTTTGAGCCTTGGGTTGGCTCGAAGTTCAATATCTAGCCAAAGCTCCTCGGCAACCACTCGAACAAAATCTGCCAAAGGCAGGGATGTCGCCGAGCGCAAGTTTCTAAACAAGGTGGCTGCGTCACGGAGTCTCGTTAAAGACTCAGGAGAAAACTCCGATAGTAACTCCAGGCTCTGACTAGTTACCTCGTCTAGGGCCTCAACAA
Organism: Rhodoluna sp.; assembly: GCA_044338175.1. GTDB lineage: Bacteria > Actinomycetota > Actinomycetes > Actinomycetales > Microbacteriaceae > Rhodoluna. Next base: position 56,566 of record JBIIME010000002.1, on the reverse strand, counting down.
TGGTTAGCTCCTGGCGGAAGACGCCCTCTTGCCTTGGCCCAGATAGTTTCTTTGCCATAACAAACAGGCGATCGATGTCCTTTGGACCAATGCGCCACCTTGCGCCGGTGAGTAGCCTGATCAGCTCGCTACCGGCATCAACGCGCTGGACAACTTTCAAAGCGGAAACTAGGTCAACAATTTCTGGGAGTTCGAGTAAGCCACCAAGACCCACAACCTCAACCTCAATACCATTTGACTGCAAGGTTTCAACGAATAGCGCCATGGCTGAGCGCTTGCGCATCAGAACCGCACAGCTTGACCCCTCTGCTAGCGCAGGCTTGAACCAATCGGCTAATTGCTGAGCCTCTTGCTCGATGGTTTCCAAAAAGCGAACCTGAACTTCACCGTCCAGAGCATCCGGCATCGGCTCAAGTTTCACTGGCAGCACTCGCTTATCCAAAGCCTTGGGGGGTTCGAAGCTAGCTTGGTTGGCAAGTGGCAAAGAAATCTCATTGGCTTTTTCCAAAACCTGAATCGGGTTTCGCCAGCTGGTTTTCAAGCTAAAGATTCGGGAAGTTCCAAAGTCGCTAGCAAATTCGTCAAGGTTTGATGCACTTGCCCCGCGCCAACCGTAGATGGACTGGTTTGGATCTCCAACAGCAAACACCGATCTTTCTGCAAACAGAGTTGATAGCAACCTGGTTTGCAAAACGGAAGTGTCTTGATACTCATCTAGCATTACCTGAGTAAAGCTCTCGCGAAGATTAGTTGCTGCCTCCGGGAACTCAGTAACTGACCTCAAGGCAAGAGCCACCTGATCTGAGTAATCAACCATGGAGCGCAATTTCTTTTCCTTCTGGAAGATTTCGGCAAGTTCGGCTACTAGTGGTGCGGGCTTTAATTCCTCAACGATTGTGTCTACATAGCCAAATCTGGAGCTAACCTCTTCGCCGAGTTTTTTGGGAAGTTTTGCGATGTGATCAACGGTTCGAGCAATTTCGCCCTGTAAGTTGGCTGCAGTTTGCCCGTTGTCATTTAGCGCCCTTGCCAACTCGATGACTTTTTCAACCAGAGCATCGATGTTTAGCTCCAGATCACTTAGGGTTCCAGAAATATCCGAGCCAAAGCGAACGCAGACCTCTCTGGCCAAACGGAAGGCGGTTGCTTCGCTAATGAGCGTGGCATCTGATTCGTAACCCAGAGCCAAGGCGTTATCGCGAAACACCTGGTTTGCGAAAGCGTTATAGGTTGAAATAGTAGGGGCCTGAAAATCAAACTCCAGACCCTCTGGCCAGAAGGCGGAGTCGCGCAGCTTCAGTAACGACTCGTAGATCCTTTTTGATAGTTCGGTCGCTGCCTTTTTAGTAAAAGTGAGGCCAAGAATCTGCTCGGGTTTTGCAAAACCATTAGCAACTAGCCAAAGTACCCGAACTGCAAGTAACTCTGTCTTGCCACTTCCCGCCCCGGCAACTACCAGGCTTGGTGAATCTAAGGCAGCTTGTTCGATAGCTTCAATTTTTTCTCGAGAGAGCTCACTATCTTTTATTACCTTGAAAACTTCTGCTGCTGAGAATTTAGCCAACATAGGACACCGCCCTCGTTAGATGCAGTTTGCAGCTTCCGTATTCACGTTCTGATTCGCAGTGGTTAGAAAGCTCAGCGACAAATACTTGCCTTGCCATCCCCTCAGTTGTTTCTAAAAGCAGCTTCTTGAATCCAGCAGAGGTGTCTTCACTCATGGCAGGCTGTGATCGCTCGGTGTATTTGTCGCCGCCAACGATTAGTAACTTTGCTCCCGCAAGCTGTTCTTGAGCTATCTTTCCAATATCCTCAAAGCCACCTTCTAAAAGTGCCATTTGATACAAGGCAAGCTGAGGATTTGTTGCGGTGTCCGCGTCCGTTGGTGCTGAGCTACCTGTTTTTAGATCAACAATCATGATGGAGCCGTTTTCGAAACTCTCGATTCGGTCTACTTGGCCCTGGACCCTCACGTGATCAAACTCGAAGCGGAAGTTTTGTTCTTTCGCCAAAACAATCGAGCCCTGGTCTTCGAATTGCTTTAGGTAGCTAGCTAGGTTTGCAAGCATCTTGGCGGCTCTTCGTTTTCCAAGATCTTCTAGCCAGTCGGCTTCGAATTCGAGGCTGTGCCAACGCGAGTCGGTAAGTTTTTGTAATTCTGCCAAATCAGAAGATGAGCTAACTTCCAAAACTTCGTGAACCAGTGTTCCAAGAGATGCCGAGAAGGAATCTGACCTACCTCCATGATTTTGCAAGAACCAGTGCAGCGGGCACTTGAGATAACTTTCTAGCTGAGATGGCCGGACAGTAACCAGCTCACTTGCTATTTCAGTTAGTGGTTCCTCGGTTGAAAGTGGCAGTAATCCGTACCAATTAGCTGGATCGCTACCTGGAACACTCGCTGCAGCTAATCGGGCAAGCCCCATCGCGAGCTCTGATTTCTCGCCAGTGCCACTTGCTAGATCACGACGCATATCCCCCGCCAAAGAGCGCAGGGTGAAAGATCTTGGGATCATGCTCTCAGGTTCTGGAATGCTGCCATTTACCAGGGCAAGAAATTGTGAGATCTGCTCTTCTTCCTGATCGGTGGCAGTGATTAAGACTTTAGATCTCGCGGCACCAAGAGCTTTATTGAACATGCGAAGCTCACCCGATAGCTCCGATTTGGTGAGCTCCGAGGTGTTATCGATCTCACCGGTAGCTAAAGCGTCTAGCGCCTGGGCGCCCAACAGGGATGACCTCGGCTTTAGATTCGGCCAGACTCCCTCGATGAGTCCCGGCAACAAAACAGTGTCAAAAGATCTACCTATCAACCCAGAAGGCGTAAGTAAGAAAACATATTCGCCAGAAAGATTATTGAGCGCCAAGCTATCTTCTGGAATTTGACGAGCTAGTTGATCCAAAACAAAATCAATGGGTCTACTCTCAGGGTTACGCTCTGTGAACCTAGCGGCAGCTGCAAATAGCGCTAGTACTGAATCAAGATTCTTTCCAGCCTGCATTGCTAGCTCTGACACTCCACGCGATGCAACTACCCAGCGATCCATCAAGGCTGTCCCAGAGATTAGATTCCATAGAACTGCTTCTGTTGTTGCCTCTGGTTCCTGAGCTAGCAGCCTTGTTTGACCAATGAGGCGAATAAACTGCTCTGCTTTGCGAGCTTCTTGAGATCTAACCAAGGCAATTACCGCCGGTTCACTCATTGCAGAAAGCAGCAGTTCGTCGGCGGTTGCTTCTGAGTCTTGATAGGCCCTTCGAAGTGAACGCTTTAGTCGAAGTAGCGAAAGCGCATCAAGCCCACACACTTCTGAGGTCAGCAGCCACTCTGCTTGGGCAAGACTTACGGGCTCATCAGATAAACAAACTGCAGCAAGCTGCAGCAGTTCACCGGCGGCGTGATCGGCTTTCAAGGCCGAAGCACTTCCTGTTACTCGAACCGGTACCGAATGAGAGCTAAGCACCAGCGCCAAAGCTTCAAGCTCGGGCCGACTTCTTGCAACCACAGCCATGTTTGACCAGGCCACGCCATCGAATAGATGCCTTCTTCTTAGAGCCCCCGCCACATAGGCAAGTTCGTCAGTTCTAGAGCGAAATACTTTTGCGACCAAGCCATCGCCTGAAGCCTTCTCCCCACTGGAAACAGTTAGACCTTTTCTTTGTCTTCCAGCACGAGCAACCTCTATTTGGGAACTGACTTTGGCAAGCGCTAAAGAAATCTCTGGCGGCCTGATCGGGTGGCTGGGCTGCAAGTAGATAGTCTCCGCGGATACGGATTTCGAGATTGCAATCCGCTCTGCAAGTAGTGTCATCGCTTTTGGATTAGCCACCCTAAAACTAAGTGTTGCAACGTCAGGGTCTCCAAAGAAGCTAACCCCCGCTCCTCGACTTGTCAGGGCAAAGATAAACTCACCTGCTGCTGGAGTTAGCTCTTGGGCATCATCAATCAGCAAAGTTTTGAGTGAAGTAATCGAGTCTGGAAGATCTTCCGAAGTTTCAACAACCGATGCAGCCCCCCTTAGCAAAGACGCAGAGTCATATTTTTGTGATTCGCTTGAGTTTTGTAGTTCTAAGTACTGCTGGTAGCAAATACTTGCAGATTGCCACTGCGAAACACTTTGCTGCTGGGCTAACTGTGAGAGTCTCTCGGGTGTAATCCCGTGCTCGATGGCAACAGCGATCAGATCTCGAAGTTCTGTTCTAAATCCAGTCAGTGATCTAACAGTTTTGTCTAGTTGCTTTGGCCAAATTTCAGGGTCCTGATTATTGAGAATTTCTTGCAGCATGGCATCTTGCTCGCTACCGCTAAGAAGAGTTGGCGTTTGGGCATTTAGTTTGCGGGCCCTATCTACAAGCACCGAGAAGGCCAAGCTGGTTAGGGTCTTAGCAACGGGACCAGCGGTTGCGCCTTGTAATTCGAGAGCTAACTGATCGCGATATAGGTTTGCGCTATCTCTGGTTTGAGCAATCACAACAATTTGCTCTGGCTTGGAGCCTTTATCAACTAGATGCAGAAAGCGAGCTTTCAGGCAGCTTGTTTTGCCAGAGCCCGGAGATCCAATGACCGTGGCTATTGCTTCGGCGGGTAAGTTGACAGCTTGGAGCTGAGAGCTATTGAGCGAAAGCTGCCTGACCGAGTCAATGCGCGAAAGTGGCACAAATTTCGGTTGGGTCATGTCAATCAAGATACCCGAGCCTTCTGACAATAGATGTCTAGCCCACAGTTTTCCTGCCGTAATCTAGTAGTAGAAAGGTTGGTCATGGACATCAAAATCGGCATTAAAAACTCATCTCGCGAACTCAGCTTCGAAACTTCTGCTAGCGCCAAGGAGTTGGAGGCAAATGTTAGAACCGCGATGGAGTCCGAGGCTAAGCTAATCAGCTTGACTGATTCCAAGGGCAATGTATTTTTGATCCCAACCAAGTCAATTACTTACCTCGAGCTCGGTGCGGAGGAATCTAGAAGGGTCGGGTTCATCGCCTAATGGAGTTTCTATTCATCGTGTTCTATGCAGCTGTCTTGGCCCTGGTGGCACCAGCTGTCAACATCAATTCGGATCGCTATGGCTCTTTTGTTCCAACCGCGATTTCCCTAGCAACTGGTTCTTTCCTTTGGATACTTCTTACTGTTCTGGGCTTTGGTTATACCGATGGCTGGATCTGGTCCATCGTGATGCTTAGCATGCCAGCAGCCATGTATTTTGGTTCTAAACTCTTAGCCTCAAAAAGAAAAAAGAAGGATGAGCTAGCGCTTCTAGGCGGCAAGGCCGATTGAATCCATTCTCAGCGAGTGAGCTGCAATCATCTCGCTGATAAGTGGTTCTATCTTTGAGTAAGACTCCAGATTTACTTTTCTTTCTTGCTCAGCGCTTAGAGAAGCTGCCTTATCAATTCCGGCAAGCTTTCGATTATCGAAAGCAGCCCTAACCTCCAGCAGCACATCTCCCATTAGGCGCCTGCCCCAAAGGGCCAGCCTTGAGTCGAGCTCGGGGTTCACTTTCATTCCCTCGGTTATCACTCTCTGAGCAAATTTCTCGAAAGTCTTATCCGAAAGGGCTTTTTCAACCGACTCTCTAAGTTCCTTGTTTAGACCCACAGCCAGCCGTTTATAGAAATCATCCAACAAACCAGACACCAGGTAGATCTTGATTATCGCTTCGTACCAGTCCACCCCTGAGGTTCTGGAATGGAAAGTGTCGATTCGCTCGGTAAAAGGATCCATCGAGTCGGTAACATCAACTCCCAAACCGGAGAGCTTTTTAGAAACCGCGCGGTACTTCTCAAAACTCTTGGCAGCTGCTTCGCTAAGTTCTGCTTTGTATTGAGTAGTTGGAGCGTATTTGAGCTCATTGGTAAGAATTTCAAAATTAGAAAGCAGCAAATACGCAAGCTGGCCTAGGTATGCCTTAGGTTCTGGTGTGTATGGCTTGAGATTGATTTTGGTCTTGTTTCTAGCAGATCGCTCTTCACGATCAGGCAAAACAAGCTTGCCAACTTTTTTACGTAAGGATCTCAACCACTCAAACACCTTTCAAGCATAAACGGGATAGCGCCTTGCCAAGTAGAGTAAGAAGAGCATATATAGGAGTAATTTGACTTTCAAAGACTTAGGTATCGATCCAGATATCTACCAGGCCCTAGAGGGCCGAGGAATCACCAGTCCATTTCCAATCCAGGAGCAGGCTATACCGCTTGCCCTCACTGGTCAGGACATTATTGGCCAAGCCAAAACTGGTACCGGCAAAACCTTAGGCTTTGGCCTACCTCTTATTCAATCCCTCGGACTTGATCCAGAAAAAGGCGCCAAAGCACTGGTAGTTGTTCCAACCAGAGAATTAGCTATTCAGGTTGCAGAAGATCTAAAGCACGCTTGCTCCAATCGCTCAACTACCGTGGCAGCTATCTATGGCGGAAAAGCATACGAGGGACAAATTGCAGAGATTGATGCCGGAGCGCAGATCATTGTTGGAACTCCTGGCCGTCTAATTGACCTATCAAAACAAAAAAAGCTTGATCTAAAACACATCCAGTTCATGGTGTTAGACGAAGCAGACGAAATGTTAGACCTTGGATTCTTGCCTGATGTTGAAAAGCTCTTCGCTTACACACCAGAGTCTCGTCAGACCATGCTGTTTTCAGCCACCATGCCAGGCGCGATTGTCTCGCTTGCAAGGCGATACCAAAACAAACCCGTGCACATCAGGGTCAATGACCCTGATGAGGGTCTAACCAAAGCCGACATCAAGCAGTTTGTTTACCGGGCACATTCTCTAGACAAAGACGAGGTTGTTGGAAGAATCTTGCAGGCCGAAGGCCGTGGCAAGACTGTGATCTTCTGTCGCACCAAGCGCCAAGCTGCCAAATTAGCCGATGAACTAATTGATAGAGGCTTTAACGCAAGCGCTTTGCACGGTGACATGTCCCAAGAAGCCAGAGAAAAGTCCATGGCTAATTTCCGCTCAGGTAAAAAAGACATTCTGGTTGCTACCGAGGTTGCTGCCCGCGGTATCGACGTTGACGATGTGACACATGTTATTAACTACTCAGTTCCAGAAGATGAAAAGGCTTACCTGCACCGCGTTGGAAGAACCGGTCGTGCGGGCCGACTTGGTATTGCAGTCACATTCGTGGACTGGGAAGACCTAGCTCGCTGGACCCACATCGACAAAGAGCTAAAGTTTGGTCAGCCAGATCCAACCGAAACTTACTCAAGCTCTGAGCACCTGTTTACCGACATGAACATCCCTGCAGGCACCAAGGGAAGAATTAGAGCCAGCACCAAGGTGGAAGCCCCAAAGTCTTCAAGGCCTCAGGGTCAAAAAAGCTCAAGGCCTTCCAGGGGATCAGATTCGAAACCAGATCGCTCCGGCGAGAAGAGGGCTGAGCGTCCTGCAGCAACTACAAATAGAACTCGTAACCGCACCCGCGGTGGCAATAGCTAAAGCGAAGCTTTAGTTCCAGTTCCTAGCTTCACAATTCGTTCCAGCATTTCCCCGCTCGTTGTGTTTTCACCCAATTGATTCGGCTTTCCGGCAACACCGTGATAATCGCTGGAGCCGGTAACAACAAGATCATGTTTGGTAGCCAAGCCAAGCAACCAAGACCTAGCTGCTTCTGGAACATCGCGGTGATAAACCTCAATTCCTGATAAACCCCTCTGAATCATTTCCTCGAAATGATCTAGTGGCAGATCTTCTGGGCTGGTATCCGGGCCGACGCCTTTTAGAGGGTGAGCAATAACTGACACTCCCCCGGCTTGACCAATTAGATCAATTGCCTCCACGGTGGAAACAGCTGAGTGCGATACATAAAAAGGTCCATCGGTAGACAAGTAATAGTTAAACGCTTCACTTCGATCGGAAACTTTTTTCATGGTTACCAAGGTGTCCGCAATGGCTGGCCTGCCAATGGTTGCGCCTTTATCTAGGTGATCTAAAACCATCTCCCAGGTGATGGGCATTTCCTTCGAGAGCTTGTCAACAATGGCCCGAGCCCTTGCCTCACGGGTGGCAACGGTGTCACCTAGCACGAGAGCGAGTGCTTCGTGGTTTGGATCCGGAAGGTATGCAAGGAGGTGAACGCTAATTCGAATGGTGCGGCCAAATCTTTCGATGTCGGAAACGCTAGTTACTTCGATTCCAGGAACAAAGCCCAATCCAAGTTCCGAAGCTTTAGATCTAGCTTCATCCCAGCCCGATACGGTGTCGTGATCGGTTAGGGCTAAGACGCTGATGCCGGCTTTAGCGGCATTGGTCACTAGCTGGCTAGGAGTATCGAGTCCATCGGATCTAGTGGAGTGAGTGTGGAGGTCTATTTTGACCATTGAAATCCCTGTTCTGTTAGCTCAACACTACCCAACGCCCAAGACACTAATGAAATGACACAATAGGTAGATGCTTAGCGATAAAAAAGAGGGCACTGGAACAAACCGTTCCAGAACCCCTAACAGCAAAGAGTTTCTTGATTACATTTCAAGTGGTTGGCAAGAAAGCTCCAAAAAAACTGTGGCTCCCAGTCCCGCAGCTGACTTTGCTAAAACTAGACGCGACCTGGTCGCGGCCGAGTTTCCGGGTCAGCTGATTTTGATTGAAGCTGGTGCACCAAAGACCAGATCAAACGACACCGAGTATCGCTACCGACCACACGCAGCCTTCGCTCACCTCACCGGTTGGGGTTCCCAAACCGTTCCAGACTCAGTTTTGGTTATCGATACCGAACAGTCAAACCAGATTCTGTTTTTACGTCCCACAGCTGGAAAAGACTCCGATGAGTTCTTCGCCAATCCCGCAATTGGTGAATTCTGGGTAGGAGCAAGACCAACACTTGAAGATGTCTCAGCGCTACTGAAAATAGACACCCGTGATCTCAGTGAACTAAGTGATTACCTGAACAACAAAGAGACCGTAACCCTAGAAGACAGTGATTTAGCTCAGTTCGTTTCTGAGCTCAGGCTTGTCAAAGATTCCTATGAGATCGAACAGATGCGACAAGCCGTTGCAAGCTCAATCCGAGGCTTCGAAGACATCGTGAAGGTATTACCAAAGGCGGCTAAGAACCCACGCGGCGAAAGAATAATTGAGACGGTATTTTTTGCAAGAGCCAGACTGGAAGGAAACGACCTGGGTTACGACACTATTGCCGCTGCTGGAAAAAATGCCTGCATCCTGCACTGGATCACTAACCACGGTCCAGTGAACGAGGGCGAGCTGGTTTTGGTTGACGCTGGCGTGGAAATGGATTCTTTCTACACAGCAGACATAACCCGCACCTTGCCAATAAATGGCAAATACTCCGATGCTCAACTCGAGGTTTACCAAGCGGTACTAGAAGCTGCCGATGCAGCTTTTGCGGTAGCTAAACCTGGAATCAAGTTCCGCGAAATCCATGAAGCGGCTATGAAAGTTATTGCAAGCAAAGTAGCAAACTGGGGAATACTGCCTGTTTCCGCCGAAGAGTCCTTAGAAGCTGACAAGCAATTCCACAGACGCTGGATGGTCCACGGCACAAGCCACCACCTAGGTCTTGATGTTCACGACTGCGCACAGGCAAGAAAGCAAATGTATCTGGATGCCGAGCTTAAAGAAGGAATGGTTTTCACCATTGAGCCAGGCTTATATTTTCACGAAAACGACTTGCTGGCTCCAGAGCGCTTCCGCGGAATCGGTATTCGAATTGAAGACGATGTGCTAGTTACCAAAGATGGTGTGGAGAATCTTTCAGCGAAGCTGCCGAGAACCCCAGCCGAGATCGAATCATGGATGGCTACTCTTAGCTAACTTTTAGAGGCAGGCTTTTTTGTCGCGGGCTTTTTGGTAGCTATCGAAGTAGCGATCTTTATTGCCTTCTTTGCGTCGGCTAATTGACCGGTTGGAACAATCACGTCGTACTTTTTCGCAACCACGGCTTGAGCGGAAATAAAGCTTCTCTTGTTCTTGGTGAGGCTAAAGCGAATGATGTTTAGCAGCATCCCAACTCCAGCACCGATAACTATTCCAGCGCTTAGGTTTGTTACCACTACCTGCTCTGCTGTGCTGGTGGCACCAAATAGCAATCCAAAAAATAGTCCAATCCAAGAACCAGTAACTGCACCTGAGAGCGCAACTCTTCCGAAGCCAAGCTTGCCCTTTAGGGTTTCAACTGTTTTTAGGTCGGAGCCAATAATGGAAATTAATCTTGCTGGGAAACCGTTTTCTACCAGCTGCTCGACTACCTTTACAGCTTCGAGGTAGTTTTTGAACTGGCCAACAACTTCGCCTTCGGGAAGGGTTGATGGTGTATTTTTCTGGCTCATGTTCCTATTCTCTCATGCCTGTCCGTAGAGTTAAGGGGTGTCCGAGGCCCTAATCCATCAAGCTCTTTCAAACGTAATTGACCCTGAGCTTCGCATACCTTTGACCGAGCTCGATATGGTCGGAAAAGTTAGCTTCCAAAATGGCACCGCAGAAGTTGAAATCAAGCTGACCATAACTGGCTGCCCGGCCGCTAAGCGCATCGAACAAGAAACCCACGATGCGGTGGCAGCTATTCCAGGGGTAACAAAAGCTAATGTCACCCTGACAGTCATGACCCCCGAAGAGCGTGACGCGCTAAAAAAGAAACTTCGTGGCGGCAAACCCATGCGTCACAACCCCTTTGATAAAGACACCCTGACAAACATCTTCCTTATTGGGTCCGGTAAAGGTGGCGTGGGTAAATCAACGCTGACCGCAAATCTGGCTGTTGCCCTTGCGAGCCAAGGCAACAAAGTTGGCTTAATTGATGCCGACATCTTTGGCTTTTCTATCCCCGGTCAACTTGGCATAACCGAGAAGCCAACCAGGGTTGATGAGTTGATTCTGCCTCCAGTTGCATTTGGTGTGAAGGTCATCTCGATTGGCATGTTCGTTGAAGACAACAAGCCGGTAGCTTGGCGAGGGCCCATGCTGCACCGTGCAATCGAACAGTTTTTGAGCGATGTTTTCTGGGGAGATCTAGATGTTTTGCTAGTTGATTTACCTCCTGGAACCGGCGATGTCGCAATCAGCCTTGGGCAACTATTGCCAACTGCGAAAACTGTTGTTGTGACCACACCGCAGATTTCTGCGAGCGAGGTCGCCGAGAGATCGGGCGCTGTCGGTTTACAAACCGGTCAGGCAATCTTTGGCGTTATTGAAAACATGAGCTATCTAGAACAAGATGGCAAGAAAATTGAGCTCTTTGGAAGTGGCGGCGGCGAGCTCGTTGCTAAGTCATTGAGTGCACTGTCTGGAGTAGATGTTCCCCTGATTGGCAAAGTGCCAATATCGGTAGCTTTGCGCGAAGGCTCAGACAAGGGAGAGCCACTTTGTGCCAGTGGTTCAGAAGATGCTGCGGCTACCGAAATTCACAAGATTGCTAGCTTGATTGCCAAACAGGGTCGCCTACTAGCTGGTAGAAAGCTGAATCTGGATCCGAAGTAATTTTCTATTCGTAGAATGATAACCATGAGCGAATACAGCATCCCGAATCTTCTAGCCCACCTTCCAGAAACTGCCGATCAGGTCACAATTGTGAACCCGGCAACCGGCAAGAAAATCTATGACCTACCGCAACTAAGCGTTGGCCAGGTTGCCAAGGCAGTTGCCGACGCAAGACTTGCTCAGCCATCATTTGCCGCTATGCCAGTCAAAGCTCGCGCTGCAGCGCTTTTTAGATTGCACGATTTGCTTCTCAATAACCAAGACAAGTTGATGGATCTATTGCAGCTTGAAACCGGCAAGGCACGCTCTCACGCCTTCGAAGAAGTTGCTGGCTCACTTGGCTCCACCCGCTACTTTGCCAAGATCGCTCCCAAGGTTCTAAAAAAGCAGATCACAAACTCAGGTGTCCCCTTTGTTACTCGTTCCTATGTCACTTACTCTCCAGTTGGAGTAGTTGGAGTTATTACCCCGTGGAACTACCCACTTGCCCTGCAGATGCTTGATGTCTTGCCGGCTCTTGCAGCGGGTAACACTGTGGTGCAAAAAGCTGATAACCAAACTGCCCTTGTCTCGCTCTACGCCAGAAAGCTCGCTGTTGAAGCTGGTATTCCAGCAGGTGCGTGGACCATTGTGGTTGGTGATGGTGCAAGTGTTGGAAATGCCATCACTGACTCGGTTGACTACGTTGCCTTCACGGGTTCTACCAAGACCGGAAAGATTGTTGCTGAACGTGCTTCCAAGAGGTTGATTGGTTACTCACTCGAACTAGGTGGCAAGAACCCGCTCATTATTCTTCCAAGTGCCAAGCTTGGCGACGCTGCCGAGAAGGTAATTGCTGGAGCCTTTGGAAACTCAGGACAGCTTTGCGTCTCAATTGAGCGCGTTTATGTTCCAAACAGCCAAAAGGCTGCTTTCGAAACTGAATTAGCAAACCGCGTGAATTCACTTCAAATTGGAAAAAGCGATAACTTCCAGATGGACATGGGAACTCTTACCGGCGTGAACCAACTAAAGCGCGTCGAAGAATACGTTTCAGATGCCGTAAGTAAGGGAGCCAAGGTGCTAGCTGGTGCCAAAGCTCTTCCTGAACTGGGTCCTTACTTCTACGCACCAACTGTTATGACCAACATCAAGCCTGAAATGCGCTTAGCTCGCGAAGAAGTCTTCGGTCCCTTTATTGCGGTTGTCGGTTACGACAGCATCGATGAAGCGGTTGAATTAGCGAACGACACCGAATTCGGTCTAAACGCTTCGGTGGTAGGGCCAGTGAAACTTGCGGAAAAAGTTGCCAATCGCTTGATGGCGGGATCGGTAAACATCAACGAGGGTTTCCGAGCCTCGATGGCATCGATTGACTCCCCTATGGGTGGCATGAAGCAATCCGGTGTTGGAAGAAGAAATGGCCACTACGGTTTGCTTCGCTTCACCGAAGCTAGAACAGTTGGAATTGCTACCGGTTTGTTGAATTTCCCATCCAGGGCCAAGCAATACAACAAGATGGCGCCATTGATGAACGCTCTAGCGAAAGTGATGAAGAAGCTCTAGGTCGCTTCTGAATCAAAGGGGGCAACTTCGCCCGCAGCTAACCTTGGCTGAACGCGGGTAGTTGGCTTATTCAAAGTTGCAATTGGGCTCGGTCTGTCAGTTTCCGCTAGCGCTTCCCGAATGATTCTTCGAGGATCGTATTTTCTTGGGTCAAGTTGTTTCCAGTCCAACTCTTCGCCAATTTCAGTTTGCAGTTGAGTTTTGGCACCCTCCGCCATTTTCTTCAAAGACTTAATGAAGTTCGCCAACTGTTTGGCGTAGTGAGGCAATTTATCTGGGCCCAGCACAAAAACTGCTATCAACCCAAGAATTAATAGCTTTTCGCCCGATAGTCCAAACACCCATATAGGCTACCTCCTTGGCTGCGTCTATTTCAGCCCTGGCAGCTCTAAGCTTTGAGATTAGGAGAGAACATGGTCGACAAGATATCAAGCTGGAAGTTCACCGAAGACTTTGTTTCGGAGTCGCCAGCCATTATCGAAGCTCGGGCCAGGGCCGAAGAATTAGGAATTGAGTGCGTAACTCCTAGCGTTGGTTCTCACCTAGCCTTGATTGCCTCGGCTCTTGGAGCCAAAGCCATCGTTGAGGCCGGAACCGGTGCCGGGGTTTCGGGTTTATGGATCTTGAGCGCCTCAGAGGATTCGGTTTTAGCAACCATTGATTCTCACCCCGAGTTTCAGCTAGCGGCCAAGATGGCTTTCAAAGATGCCAGAATCTCACCGCTTCGAACCAGGGTTATCTCCGGTAAGGCAACCGAGGTCATGTCCAACATGGCCGACGCGGCCTATGACCTTGTTTTCTTAGACGCCGAGCGAGGCGATCTGGAAGATCAACTAAGGCAAGCGTCGCGCCTGCTTCGCCCAGGTGGTGTGGTGGCAATTTCTCATGCGCTTTGGCGAGATCGGGTTCCAGATCCTGCGATGCGCGATGAAGCGACAATTATTTATCGCGATATCTTGAGATTCTTTTCTACCCAGCAAGATTTCATATCTGCTTTATCGCCAGTAGGCGATGGCTTGCTGATGGCAAGCAAAAGGGTTACTTCTTCTTAACTACGCCTTCGAGGACCCTGTGGAGGCTCTTGGCTTCTTCTTCGTTTACCGAAACAACTAAACGTCCGCCACCTTCTAGAGGAACCCTCAAGATAATTAGACCGCGAGGTTCACGTTCTGCTTCCATTGGTCCATCGCCGGTGCGAGGCTTCATTGCTGCCATTTTTACTCCTTGAAATACTTTGGCCGGTGGGCCAAGTTTCAAGTTTATCAAAGATTTGAGGTCAGAAAATTTCTCAGTCCACTCTCACAGGCGTATATCTGGCTAGCTGGCAGGGATTCGTCATCGGCGTGAGCTTTGTTGGGGTCTCCAGGTCCGTAATTCACCGCTGGAATGCCCAGCTCACTGAATCTGGCAACATCAGTCCAGCCATACTTTGGGTGCACTGATGTGCCAACTGCAGCAACAAATGCCTTGGCCTCGGGGCTTTGTAGTCCTGGTCGTGCACCCGGCGCACTATCAACAATGTTGATCTCGCAACCGGTAAACAGGCTCTTTACGTATTCACCTGCTTGGGTCTCAGACTTTGAAGGTGCAAACCGGTAGTTCACGGTCAAAGTTGCACTATCCGCAATTACGTTAGTAGCGATACCGCCATTCACCAAAACAGCATTTAAGCTCTCTTTGTATACCAAGCCATCAACTTCCACTTCTGAAGGTTCAAAACTCGATAAGAACTCCAAAGCGGCCCCAAGCTTGTGGATAGCATTCTCACCCATCCAGGGTCTTGCAGAATGTGCCTTCCTACCAGAAAAGACCAGCTCAGCACGCAAGGTTCCATTGCAGCCACCCTCGACAATTGCTGCCGTCGGCTCACAGAGCACCGCCAAGGCGCCCTTGATCAAATCCGGATGATTTCGCATTAATCTTCCAAGGCCATTTTTGGAAGCCTCAACTTCTTCATTGTCATAAAACACCCAAGTGACATCAACTATTGGTTCCGTGACAGTTGCGGCGAGCTTGAGCATTACAGCCACGCCTGCTTTCATATCCACCGAGCCGCGACCCCAGATAACTTGCTCGCGCTCAAAAGACATCAGTTTGGTTGGAAGGTTATTAGCTATAGGAACGGTGTCGATGTGTCCTGCGATTATGACCCGCTTGGCTCTGTCGAGATTGGTGGAAGCTACCAACGCGTCCCCGTCTCGCACTACGCTCAGGTGGCTAAAAGATCTAAGGGCTCTTTCTATTGCGTCAGCAATCTCGCGCTCATTACCCGAAACCGATTCGATATCACACAGCTCGCGAGTGAGCTCGGAAACATCAGAATTGAGATTTAGGTTCGTGCTGGACACAATCCAGAGCCTAGCTTGTAATCTTGGATGATGAGCGAAGAAACCACTAGGGCATGGGGTCATGGCCTGGCAACCAAAGATGCCGACGGCAACATATTGGATGTTTGGTTTCCTGACCCTAAACTCGGCCCCGCTCCAAAAACCGATGAGCTATGGGTTGTGCCAAAAGAACTTGATGCTCTGGTCGGATCTGACCCCAGAAGAGCAATCGAAACCCAGGTTGTTAGAACCGAGATTGACCTCTCCCAGTCTGTAAGTTCAACCGAGGATGCATATCTCAGGCTTCACCTGCTGTCTCACCTGCTGGTAAAACCAAACACTATAAGCCTTGAAGGTCTCATTGGCGCTATGCCAATTGTTGCCTTCACCTCGATTGGAGCGGTCGCGCTAAACGATCTAGACAGGTTGCGCCCAGCGCTAACTAAATCGGGGGTAGTTATCCACGCGATCGATAAGTTCCCAAGGCTCGTTGACTACGTAACCCCGAAGAAGGTAAGAATTGCCGATGCTTCCAGGGTCCGGTTAGGCGCTTACCTTTCTCCTGGGACGACCGTTATGCACGAAGGCTTTGTGAACTTTAACGCGGGGACCCTAGGTGCATCGATGGTCGAGGGAAGAATCTCCCAAGGAGTGGTGGTTGGCGATGGATCTGACATTGGAGGCGGAGCCTCGATAATGGGAACGCTTTCTGGTGGAGGAAAACAACTTGTTAGCATCGGAAAGCGTGCCCTGCTTGGGGCAAACTCTGGAATTGGAATCTCAATCGGTAACGACTGCGTTGTAGAAGCGGGTCTTTATGTAACCGCGGGCACTAAGTTGACACTTGTTGTCGAAGGCAAAGAACAAGATCTAAAAGCCGTTGAGCTTTCCGGCATTGATAATTTGTTGTTCAGGCGAAACTCCATGACCGGAAGAGTTGAGGCTCTGGTTCGATCAGGAGCTGGAGTAGAGCTTAATAAGGATCTGCATCCATAAGCTATTTGCCAGTAATCGAATCCCAGCCATTTGCTTCGAGTGGCACACCATCTAGATAAAGCTCTGGTTCACCAGCTCTAACGGCCCCGATGGCCTTGAAAGCTCTTGGCAAAACTGCATCGTTAGAAAAAGTTGCAACCAGCGCGTGATCTTCGCCGCCGTGTAAGACCCAAGTCTTTGGGTCCACACCTAATCCCAATGCTGGAAGCTCAAGCATGGCTTCGAAGCCTTGGAGCTCTTTTGAAGAAAGCTCGATAGCAACATTTGATGCTTTACATATGCGAAGCAGGTCCACACTTAGCCCGTCGGAAAGATCAAGCATGCTGGTGGCGCCAGCAATTGAAGCCTCGATACCCTGCTGAATCGGTGGCTCTGGTCGCAAATGATAAGAAACCCAGTCATCGTAAGAATTAATCAGGTCCTTGTTTTCTGATTGCAGCAGCGCCAGGCCACAGGAAGATTTTCCAAGTGTGCCGGCCACTGCAACGATGTCGCCAGCCTTAGCACCCGATCGAAGCACCGGAGTTCTTCCCTCCATTGTGCCGTGCACGGTTACCGAAACTACAACTTGTTCTCCTGAGGCAAGATCGCCGCCAACTACACCGGCTCCCGGGGCAAGAGTCTTGCAGGCAGCATCCAGCCCATCGGCAAAGCTTTCTAGCCAGGAAATCTTGGTGGTTTTTGGCACCACCAGAGCAACCACCAACGCCGTTGGCTTTGCTCCCATGGCGGCGATGTCAGCCAGATTGGTGGCTACGGCTTTGTATCCAAGATCAAAAGAGCTTGACCAGTCCAGCCTGAAGTCATGATTTTCAATCAAGGTATCGGTGGAGACAACAAATGATTGATCAGCAACAATAACGGCGGCATCATCGCCGGATCCAACCAGCGCGTGGGTACTCGGTGTTAGGCGTGCCACGGTGCGCCTAAGGCTTTTTATCTCGCCCAGCTCGGCTAAAGTTTGGTCGCTCACAAATCAAAGGTAGCCTTAATAGCGATGCGAAAAAACCACCTACTTCTTCTAGCCGCTTCGCTGCTGGTCTTGACCAGCTGCGCTCCGGTGGTTCCGCTAGAGCCTGCGGAGCAGGCAAATAATCCTGAGTGTGCAGAGATTATTGTTCGCCTACCTGATGAGCTAGCTGGACTAGACAAAAGAAGAGTGGACGCCCAGTCAACCGCCGCCTGGGGTGAGCCAGCAGCTGTGATCTTGCGCTGCGGTTTAGAACCGGTTGAGGTAAGTGCTCTGGTTTGCGTAACGGCTTCAGATATCGACTGGTTGCTGGATGAATCAGAAGCTCCCAACTACCGTTTCATTAGCTACGCCAGATCTCCAGCAACCGAGGTAATTGTTAATTCAACGGTCGTTGCCGGAGTTACGGTTTTGGATGAGCTGGCAGGAGCTATTGGCGTCCTGGATGCAACCAAGCGCTGCACCGAAGTAACAAACTAACTCCAGCCGTGCTCTCTTAGGGCTTCTCTTGCTTGCTGCCTGGCAGAAGAAGAAATTCGAGTGCCGTTTACTTCTCTATAGTCCTGATGACCAGGACCCGCCCATAAAATCGCATCGCCGGTAGTTGCAAGCGAAACTGCTTTTCTGATGGCCGCCTCCGGTGGTGAGATGTTGTAAAGCTCTCGCTTTGGATAAGCAGCTCTGGCGAAGCCTTCAAGCGAAGCTCTAATCGAATCTGGGTCTTCGTCTCTTGAGTGATAGTCGGTGACAACTACGATATCTGAGCCCGCAGCTGCGATTTCAGCCATGGATTGTCTTTTTGTGGTGTCACGATTTCCAGCGGCACCAAAGACCATAATCAGTTTGCCGTCGGTAACTTTTCTAACGGCTTCCAAGGTTTGCAAGAAGGCATCGGGGCTGTGACCAAAGTCAACATACAAAGTTGGTCCGGTGTCGCCACTAACTCTTTCAATGCGGCCAGGAAGATAAGCGTCGATGCCATTTGCTATCGCCTTGGCAATCCTGCTGGCATCAAAGCCTGCTTCAACAAGCATCACAATTGCTAAAGCAGCGTTAGCGACCATGTGCTTTCCAAGTAGTGGCACGCGGGAACGAATAGTGACTCCATCTGGTCCTGCCAAAACAAAAGAAGTAAACATCGGGTTTTCTGCTGTGACCGCAACGTGCCAGTTTGCCTCCACTCCCAGTTCGCTAGTGAGTGTCACCGTTGGCACCTCAGATTTTTCAACAACTTCCTTGCCATAGCTTGAGTCAAGACAAATTACAGCTTTCTTGGCGCGTTGCTTGGTGAATAGATCAGCCTTGGCGGCTAGGTAGCGCTGCATGTCGCCGTAGTCATCTAGGTGATCGTGACTCAAGTTAGTAAAGCCCGCAACATCAAATACCAAGCCATCAACCCGGTGGTGAGTCAGTGCTTGTGCGGAAACTTCAATGCCGGCGGAAGTAACTTTTCTTTCGCGCATCCTTGCCAGTAGGGCATGCATCTCGGTAGCTTCTGGGGTGGTCAGCTTGCTAGTAATCACCTCACCTGCGATGTGACGCTCGGCTGTGGAAGAAAAACCTGTAGTTTCCCCAAGCTGCCTCAAGATCGCATCCAGCAGGTAGGTGGTTGATGTCTTACCGTTAGTACCGGTTGTTCCAAACAAGATTGGCATCTTGCCGGGTTGGTTTCCATACACAAAGGCAGCTAATTCACCCAAGCGAATCCTCGGGTTTTCAACTAGTAACACCGGAACTGATAGGTCTTTGGTGTGAGTAAGTCCTGCACTATCTGTTGCGATTGCAACTGCGCCTAGGGAAATGGCTTTGGAGATGTATTCTGCTCCGTGAGTTTTAGCCCCGGGCATCGCAACGAACAAATCACCTGGATGGCAGTCAGCTGTATTCATGGTGATGCCGGTCAAGCTAGCGTCTTCAGAGGGTGTGGCCAAGCCAAAGTGATTAGCTAAGGCGGAGAGTGAAACAGGCGTGGTGTTATCTGGCCTCAGAGTTTTTGGCAGTTGCTGATTCACTTGCCTAATTTACCATTGCAAAGAATTAGCAGGAGGGATTTGATTGAAAGACCTAGCTCTAGTGAGCTGGATCTATCAGGGCAAGTGAAATCAGCTCATCAATTAGATCTTTATAGGAAAGACCTGACTCCTGCCAGCACCTTGGGAACATAGAGATCGATGTAAAGCCAGGCATGGTGTTGATTTCATTCACCATAAATCCCTTCTCGGTCAAAAAGAAATCAACCCGTGCTAATCCCTTGCAACCCAAAGCCTTGAAGGCTTTTCTTGCCAGCTGCTGCATCTTGGCTAGCTCGTCAGAAGAAATATCGGCTGGGCAGATAAGAGTCGCTGCATCGCTATCTACATACTTGGCCTCGAAGTCATAAAACTCTCGACCCCGAACTTTGATTTCACCGGCAACCGAGACCCTAAGAGCTCCGCCATCCAAAGAATCCAAAACACCACACTCGATCTCGCGGCCAGCTACGCCGACTTCAATAATCACTTTGTCGTCGTGCTTGAATGCTTCGGTAAGAGCTGCTGGGACATCTTTCATCGAATCCACTTTGCTGATTCCAACCGAGGAACCAGATCTAGCTGGTTTAAAAAAATAAGGAAGCTTCCCTAGATCCTTAATGCGATCAAGTGCCGACTCAGGGTTATTGAGCATGTCGGCTGCTGTGACAACAGCGTAATCGGGGCTTGGAATACCAGCGGCTTTGAAAAGAGCTTTACTGAATTCCTTGTCCATCGCAGCCGCAGAGCCTAGAACACCATTACCAACATATGGAACACCAACTAGTTCCAAAAATCCCTGCATCGTGCCATCTTCACCGAAGGGTCCATGAAGAAGTGGCATCACTACATCGATAACCCCAAGAGATGATACTTTGCCCGATGAATCTGCTTCAAACATCTCACAAGAACCATCCATTGCAAATCGAATGGTTGAGCCTTCAGGCTCAATGGTCTTTAGCCCGTTGGTAAGACTCAGCGACGAAGGGTCACCGGTAAAGGGCACAAATACGCCATCTCGAGTAATGCCCACTGGAACAACTTCATACTTTGAAGAATCAATAGCGCTTAAAACCCCAGAAGCCGTTGCCACCGAGATCGAGTGCTCGTTGGACTTACCGCCAAACAAGACAGCAACGCGAATTTTTGCCATGCTCTTATTCTCCCTGTGGGGTGTCGCTCATGTGAGTTAGATGGGGTGCGATGTCCTTCGGGTCCATCTTGCCCTCAATTACAAGCTCCACCTGCTCAACAATTGGCATGGCGATGTTCTTTGCCCTTGCTAGTTCCAGAACGGTGGAAACTGAAACTAGAGCCTCTGCTGTTTGAGAAAGCTTTTCCATAACTTCCTTCTTGGAAAAACCCTGCCCAAGCATTTCGCCGGCCTTGTGGTTTCTAGACAAAGGAGACTCGCTGGTTGCAATTAGGTCTCCGAGGCCTGCAAGACCCACCATGGTCTCAGGCTTTGCCCCGAAGGCTGAAGCAAACCTTGAAATCTCCGACAAACCTCTGGTCATAATCGAGGCCTTGGTGTTTTGTCCATAGCCAACACCGTTAACGATTCCAATTGCAACTGCAATCAGGTTCTTTAAGATTCCACCGAACTCGGTTCCAATCACGTCGTTGTTCGTAAAAGTAGTGAAGTAAGAATTTGTGGAAGCTTTGGCTACCGCCATAGCGGAGGCTGCAGAACTAGAAGCCGCCACTGAAGCCGCTGGCTGCTCGGCCGCGATCTCTAGCGCCAAGTTAGGACCCGAGACAACAACTACGCGATCTTCGCTAATACCGCACTCTTCTATTACCTGACTCATCCGATAACCAGTTTTTTGCTCGACGCCCTTCATTAAAGAAACCACAATCGCATCATGGGGGATGAACTTCCCCCATTGCTCTAAGTTCGCTCGCAAGCTCTGCGATGGAACAGAGATGTAAACCTGGCTAGCACCAGATAAAACAAGCTCAACGTTCGTTGAAGCAATAATGCTAGCTGGCAGGTTCACACCCGGCAGGTAAGCATTGTTTCGGTGCGAGCTGTTGATTTCTGAAGCTAGCTCTTCACGTCTTGACCACAGCATCACCTCAGAACCGCCGTCGGCGAGCACTTTAGAAAAAGTGGTCCCCCAACTTCCAGCTCCAATTACGGCTATCTTGGTCACTTGTTCTCTGCTTTCTTGGCTGCCTTTTCAAAGTTTCCAGTTACGGTTTGCCCCATAGCAACAGGATCCCAAAGTGTTGCTGGTGCCTTTTCGCCACGCAGCTGTTCGACTAAAGAAGTTATTCTTCGCATTACATGCTCGGTTGCTTCAAGAAGCTCTTCTGGAGATAAGTTCGGTTTGCGATATTTGGCTAGATCGATTTCGTCCCCAACGAGGATCTGAACTTTCTTCCAAAAACCAGGACGGAACTTGCTGCTGTACCGACCCATGATTTGCTCACTACCCCAGTGAGCAATTGGATACACCGGCACACCGCTATCAAGAGCTAGCCGAATCGCTCCGGTCTTACCTCGCATTGGCCAAAGATTTGGCTCTCTAGTGAGAGTTCCCTCTGGGTAAATACAAATGGTGTGACCGGCTTGTAAGTACATGTTGGCAATTTTGAAAGAGTCATCGTTTCGCTGCCCGCCTTTTCTAAAGACTGGAATCTGACCGCCGGCAAGCAGTACTTTTCCAACCAGTGGAATGTTGAACAGAGCCTCCTTGGCAAAAAAGTGCGGTCCACGCTTCAAGATTATGTAAATGAAATACGCAACTGCCAAACCATCAACATTGGTGGCATGATTTGGGGTCAGAATGTAAGCACCCTTTTTTGGCAGCTTCTCCATGCCAGTTACCTCAACCTTGAATATCAGGCGAAGAATTGGTGCTAGAAAAAAAGCAATTATCCGAATACTTAGGGTGTTCTCATTTGAAGTTACCTTCGGCATCGGAATCAGCTTTTGCTTTTTGGCCATGCCTACTCCGCGTAACTAAAGTCGGCCCCAAGATCTGAGAGCTTGTCAATAAAGTGCTCGTAACCACGTGAAATAAGTTGCGCGTTGCTCACATTGGAAACCCCCTTTGCGGTCAAAGCTGCAACCATGTGGCTAAAGCCACCGCGTAGATCCGGCACCACGATGTCCGCACCGTGCAAAGAAGTTGGTCCTGAAACAACGGCCGAGTGGTAAAAGTTCATCTGACCAAAACGGCAGGGGTTACCGCCAAGGCACTCCCGGTAAATCTGAATCTGAGCACCCATCTTCACCAGAGCATCGGTGAAACCAAAACGGTTCTCGTACACAGTCTCGTGAACAATCGAAAGACCTTTAGCTTGGGTAAGGGCAACGACAAGAGGTTGCTGCCAGTCAGTCATAAAACCTGGGTGAACATCGGTTTCAATAACTACCGGGTGAAGATCTGCTCCCTTTTGGTAGAAACGAATTCCGTCGTCTTCGATGTCAAAACCACCGCCAACTTTCCTAAATACGTTTAGGAAAGTTGTCATTTCAATCTGCCTTGCTCCGCCAACAAAAATATTGCCTCCGGTGGTCAATGCTGCTGCTGCCCAAGAGGCGGCTTCGTTGCGATCAAAAAGTGCGCGGTGGGTGTAGCCACTTAGGCTCTCGACTCCCTCGATGCGGATAGTTCTATCGGTATCAACCGAGATGATGGCACCCATCTTCTGCAAGATGGCAATTAGGTCCATAATCTCTGGCTCAATAGCAGCACCGGATAACTCAGTTAGACCCTTAGCTCGAACCGAAGTCAGCAGCACCTGCTCGGTAGCTCCAACACTCGGGTAGGGAAGCGATAACTTAGCTCCGTGCAGCCCATTAGGGGCGCTCAACCTGGTTCCGTTTTGAGACTTCTCGATTACAGCACCGAAGCTGCGCAATACATCCAAATGGAAATCAACCGGGCGGTCTCCGATGTGACAGCCACCAAGGTCTGGAATAAAGGCTTCGCCTAACTGGTGTAGAAGCGGACCACAAAACAAGATTGGGATACGAGATGATCCTGCATGGGCATCGATATCGACCATGCGAGCTTGCTTGACGCCTCTTGGGTCCAATTCCATAACTCCGGCGTCATTGAAGTTTATAGACACGCCATGCAGTTCAAGCAATCTTGAAACAACTTCAACATCGCTGATCTTTGGAACATCTTTTAGAACGCTTGGGGAGTCGGCAAGTAGGGCTGCAACCATCGCCTTGGTAACGAGGTTCTTAGCTCCCTTGAGGTCGACTCGACCAGACAGCGGCTTTCCGCCGTTTACGGTTATGACGCTCATTAGATTCCTTTGGCTGGCAAAGTTAGTGGCTTCCACGCCTCGCGTGAGGACTCATAGGAAGTAATTGCTCCCTCGTCCCTCAAACTTAGTGCAATGTCGTCTAGCCCTTCCATTAATCGCCACTTGGTATAGGCGTCAATGGCAAAAGAAACAGTCAAATCCCCAACAGACAGCGTCTGATTCGGCAAATCCACACTGGCCGATACTCCAGGACCAGCATCAATCAAGTCCCAAATTTGCTTGGTTTCGTCCTCGGTAATAACCCCAGTAATCAGCCCTTGCTTGCCACTGTTACCTGTAAATATGTCGGCAAACTTTGCCGAGAATACCGCCTTGAATCCCCAATCGCGGAGCGCCCAGACGGCGTGCTCTCTAGAAGATCCAGTTCCAAAATCAGGCCCCGCAATCAAAACCTCACCGTTTTGAAAAACAGGCTGGTTCAAAACAAAATCAGGCTCAGCTTTCCAAGAAGCAAACAGAGCATCTTCAAAACCGGTTTTGGTAATGCGCTTCAAATAGCTTGCCGGAATGATCTGATCGGTATCAACGTTTGATCTTTTCAGAGGCACTGCAACACCAGAAAAAGTTGAAATCTTTTCCATTACGCCATCACCTCTAGATCGGCTGGTGATGACAGCGTTCCTCGAATAGCAGTGGCAGCTGCAACAAGTGGTGAAACAAGATGCGTTCTAGCGCCCTTACCCTGACGACCTTCAAAGTTACGGTTTGAAGTTGATGCGGCCCGCTCGCCTGCGGCGAGCTGGTCTGGGTTCATACCCAAACACATCGAGCAACCGGCAAAGCGCCACTCGGCACCAAAGTCTTTGAATATCTTGTCGAGGCCTTCTTCTTCGGCTTGAATACGAACCTTTTGTGATCCTGGGACCACCATCATGCGGATGCCATCGGCTTTTTTCTTACCCTCAATGATTGAAGCGGCGGCGCGAAGGTCCTCGATTCGAGAGTTGGTGCAAGAGCCCAAAAATACAGTGTCGACTCGGATATCTTTCATCTTGGTTCCAGGCTTTAGATCCATGTACTCAAGTGCTCGCAGCGCTGCTGCCTTTTCATTCGGGTCCAAGATGTCTTCTGGATTAGGAACGCTATCCAGCAATGAAACGCCTTGACCTGGGTTTGTTCCCCAGGTAACAAAAGGATCCAGCGTATCCGCGTCCAAGAATACTTCCGCATCAAACTTGGCCCCCTCATCGGTAGGCAAAGTCTTCCAGTAAGAAACCGCATCGTCCCAGTCTTTTCCGGTTGGAGCGTGTGGGCGACCCTTTAGATACGCAAAAGTGGTTTCATCCGGAGCCACCATTCCAGCTCTAGCACCAGCTTCAATCGACATGTTGCAGATGGTCATGCGAGCTTCCATAGAAAGCGCTCTGATTGCACTGCCGCGATACTCAAGCACATAGCCTTGGCCACCACCGGTTGAGATCTTGGCGATAACGGCCAAGATGATGTCCTTGGAGGTAACCCCAGGACGTAAGGTTCCCTCAACGTTGATTGCCATGGTTTTGAAGGGCTTCAAAGGAAGGGTCTGGGTGGCAAGCACGTGCTCTACCTCGCTGGTTCCAATACCCATAGCGAGCGCCCCAAAAGCTCCATGGGTAGAAGTATGTGAATCCCCACAAACCACCGTGATACCCGGCATGGTCAAACCAAGCTGGGGACCAACCACGTGAACAATGCCCTGGTTCTTATCTCCTAGGGAATGAAGACGAATTCCGAATTCAGCAGCGTTCTTACGCAATGCTTCAATCTGGGTCCTGGAGGTTAGGTCCGCAATTGGCTTATCGATGTCCACCGTAGGTGTGTTGTGGTCTTCGGTAGCAATGGTGAGATCTGGCCTTCTCACCTTCCGGCCAGCAAGGCGCAAACCATCAAAAGCCTGTGGTGAGGTGACCTCGTGGACCAAATGCAGGTCAATATAAAGAAGGTCTGGCGCACCATCTTCGCCCTTGGCGACAAGATGGCTGTTCCAAAGCTTTTCCGCCAATGTAAGCGGTGTGGAATTACCCGACATGCCTCACCTTTGATTTGTTGAAGCTCCAGTTTACCTTTGAGCAGGTAGATTGGGCAGGTGAGTATTTCAGGCCTAGATGACCTGCAAAAACGCACCGTTAGGACCTTAGCCCTAGGCCAAATACTCAGCGGATTCGGCCTCGGATCAACGCTTTCTATTGGTGCCCTACTAGCCGCTGAGCTATCTGGCACTGTGGCTTGGTCGGGGGCAGCTGCGACCTTCTCGACGCTTGGAACGGCCATCTGGGCTATACCTTTATCTCGGATCGCTTTTGCTAAAGGTAGAAGATATTCCCTTGGTCTTGGAGCTGCGCTCGCGATCACCGGAGCGACACTTATTATTACTGCTACCAGCTTGAAACTCTTCCCGCTACTTCTTGTTGCGTTGTTTTTTATGGGTGCAGGTTCTGCCGCGAGCTTACAAGCTCGCTTTGCCGCAACCGATATTCCGGTGGACAAAAAGGTAGGTAAAGATCTATCTCTGGTTGTTTGGGCAACCACAGTCGGTGCCGTAACCGGGCCTAATCTATTTGGCCCGGGAGAAGTAGTTGGCCAGTGGCTCGGCCTACCTGAACTGACCGGGCCTTTTGTCTTCACCATCATTGCCCAGATGTCAGCTACCGCCGTGTTCTGGTTCGGCCTTAGGCCAGATCCACTGCTGGTTGCAAAACAAATTGACGCTCAAAACGTAAAAAAGCGCCCCAAGCTTTCTATTGCCAGCGCACTTGGCACCTTGGCTAAGTTCCCGGTTGCAGGATATGCAATTGTCTCTATTGCGCTATCGCATATGACCATGGTGGCGGTTATGAGCATGACCCCGGTTCACGTCACGAGCCACGGCGGCAGTTTGGTCTTTGTTGGCTTTGTAATTAGCCTTCACATTTTGGGCATGTATGCCTTTGCACCACTGTTTGGAATCTTGAGCGACAAGATTGGGCCAACCAGAACTATCTTGGCTGGCCAGATCATCTTTGTTGCAGCGCTTCTGATCGCAGGCTTAGGTTCTGAGGAAGAGCACCTGGTAACAACTGGGCTGTTCCTTTTGGGTCTTGGCTGGTCCGCCGCCACGGTAGCAGGTTCTGCGCTTTTGGTAGTTAGTGTTCCAACAGATCAAAAGACCAACGTTCAGGGCTTGAGCGACTCGATACAGAATCTTGCCGGAGCAACCGGCGGAGCCGTAGCCGGCTCAATTGTTGCGCTTTCGTTGTTCACCGGATTGAACATGGCAGCTTTGATTCCAGTTGCGGTAGTTATGATTTTCTCGATTGTCATTCGATCCGCGAAAACCAAGTCAGCTAAGACTGAAGCAAACAATTTGCCGTTGGATATCTAACCAGCCCTTAGCCATTTCGCTCGTTCTTTTTCAGATAGCTTCTCGATTGCGTATCGGAGCATTACCCGAGGCATTACGGCAGCATAGCTAGCCAGAAATTCCCGCAACAGGCTAATGTCTTTTTTGCCGACTTCTCGAAGCATCCAGCCAGAGGCCTTATGGATCAAATCGTGCGGATGCTTCAAAAACTTCTCCACTTGATCCAAAGTGACCTGAGGTTGACCGGCTCTGATGTGTGCCCAGGTGAACATCACTGAAACTCGCTGGCGCCAAAGATCGTTTGATTTAGCGAGCTTTGAAAGCAGCGCCTTCCCGGCTGGATTATCAACCAAGTAGGTTCCGAGATATGGAGCAGATATGTCCACTAGGTCCCAGTTGTTGACTCGTCCTGAATCCAATAGCTCCATGAACAAATCAAAGAGTTCCTTTTTAGCACTGTTTAGCTTGGCCTTTTTGTATTGATTTACCAGAATTGCCAATGCAACAAAACGGTCTTCATGGAACTTAGAGCCAGCAAGTCTTTTGATGTCAGCAGGGGCAAGCTCTTGAAACTTCTTGGCCACTATTCGAAGTTTTGGAACCTCGATTCCCAGAAACTGGTCCCCGTAACCGTATTCACCCTTGCCAGTTTTGAAAAACGAGCATCGCTGAGCTGCGACTTTGGCGTTGGCCAGTGATTTGAGTTCTGCTGAAACAGCACTGTGACTCATGGGGTTTGCCTCCAATATTTGAGAATTCGCCCCCGAGATTTTGTCATCAGAGGCGAATTTCGTGACCCCAGCGGGATTCGAACCCGCGCCGCTGCCGTGAGAGGGCAGTGTCCTAGGCCGCTAAACGATGGGGCCGTAAGCAACCTTTCGATTATGCCACACCCCACCATCGGGCAACAGCCCCCTATAAAGCTGGAGCTATAACTAACAAAGCACCTGGAACAACAGTTGCTGTGAAGGGTGCCTGCCCAACATACTCACCGTCTGAATAAATAGGCATTCCATCAGCAGCAATTTCAACTTTGATTGCCTTGAGTAGCTCTACCGCTGGGTCAGTCACGTGCGTTCCTTTATAAACCCTGGGGAATATCTTCACCAACTTGAAGCGAGATATTTTGTTCAAGATCAATAGATCCAACTTGGCATCGGTAACCGATGCTTCTGGCACGACCAGCATTCCCCCGCCAAAGACTCCCGAGTTACTAACCACACAAAGCATGGCTTCAAAGTCTTTGGCCACGCCATCTATCTTCGAGCGATATTTAATCGCCTTGAAACTAGCTAACTCAAGCAACATGGCTAGGTAATACTTCATGGGTCCTGCAGGCCAGGTCATGCGGTTTGCTCTGGCATTTACAAGAGCATCAAAGCCCGCAGAAGCAGAACCAAGAGCCCAGGTGGTTCCAAGGCTGTGTTCAATCTCTATGGCATCTACTGGCTTGGGCGAGGAAAGACTATCCAAGATCAACTTGGTGCTACCAGCAGGGTCATTCATCGGCATTCCGAAGATGCCAGCAGAGTCATTGCCGGTTCCGGCAGGAACAATAGCCATTGGCACCTTTGTATTTGCGCAGACGTTGACCCCAAGGTGGGCCATGCCATCGCCACCAACCAAGACAAGTGTGTCGATTGCCTTATTGGCAATTGCCATCTTGATGGCAGATTTAGCTGCCTCATAGCTTTCAGCGGAAAGATCGATTACTTCGTGTTTTGAGGCTGCTATTACAGCTCGAACACTCTCACCAGCCATGGCACCCTTATTGCCACCGGCTGTTGGATTTATAACTAAACCCACTCGCATAAAAACACCTTTGCTTGAAAGCTAAATTGCCATTAGAGCGAAAGCTTAGCGAGAACTTAGGAGTTTCTGGCAACGCCATACAATGAACAATATGAAGATCACCAAGCACGGCCACGCTTGCCTTGAGGTTGAGCTAGGTTCAGAAACCCTGATTATTGATCCAGGCTCTTATACCGAGGAACTAACATACCTAGGCACTGTGGTCGCTGTAGTGATCACGCATAAACACGATGACCACTGCGACGAGTCTAAGATAGCCAAAATCAAAGAGGCGAACCCCAATGTCCAGATTTTTGGAACCAGCGAGGTGGCGGCAAGGCTTCAGGGGATGAACGTATCGACGGTGTATCACGGCGACTACTACGAAGTCGGTGGCTTCAAGCTGGAGTTCTATGGAGATATGCACCAGATAATCCACGAAAGCATTCCGCTTATTCAAAATACGGCAGTCTTGGTCAACGGAGATCTCTACTACGCAGGAGATAGCTATACCCCGCCAGATGTAAAGGTAAAAGTACTTGCCTGCCCAACCAGCGCACCCTGGCTAAAAATCGGTGACGTGATGGATTACATCAAAGAAGTAAAGCCTGCTATTTGTTTTCCAACCCATAATGCTCTTTTGAGCCAATTAGGGCACGATTTGAATAATTCAAGAGTTAAGCAGGTCACTGAAGAAAATGGTGGGGAGTTCAAATATTTGGAGCTTGGCCAAAGCCTAGAGGTTTAGAGAAACTGCCAGTGCGGCCAAGAACATCAAAATAGTTGGTATACCCCAGACCATTCGCTCTTTTTTTGATCTGGTTGCATTATTGGCAAGGGCAGCCAAACCTGTGAACCCAACAAGTACCCAGTTCGCAACAGAGTTTCCCGCGGGATCAAGAAATGGCTCAAACACTCCAAGTTGCGCTAGATAGTGACCCGAAATTGCGAGCATTACAAAAGCGGAAACTACGGAGTTGATTCGAAAACCAGTCGGAAGTTTTCCAGTTTTGGTGCCGCCGTAGGCGTATTCACCCCAAGGTGCTCCTGCAGCAAGTGCGATTTGAAACACTGTGACAACCAAGGTCATTACAGCCAAAAAGATTGATGAGATTGTGGCTAGCATTGGCGACTTTCTATTGCTGGGGTACCTGGACTCGAACCAAGAACAAATGAACCAGAATCATCCGTGTTGCCAATTACACCATACCCCAAGGGATTTACGTGGGCCCTGGCCCAGATTCCAATACTAGCTTGCGCTCTAGCTGCGGGCAAATAGTTCTAAACGAGCAAGGGTTTCAGCCTTGCCAAGAATCTCCATCGACTCAAATAGTGGTGGAGAAACTTTTCTTCCAGAAATTGCGGTTCTAAGAGGTCCAAAAGCATTGCGAGGTTTTTCACCCATCGATTCAACTAGAACTTGATTCATCAAATCGTGAAGTGCATCAGTAGTAAAACTCTCAAGGCCCTGCAACGCTTCTAGCGCTGCAGCAACAATCGCCTTGGCGTTCTCAGGCAACGCTTTTTTGGCATCTTCTTCAATTTCAATCTTGCTACTTTCAACAAACAAGAAAGAAAGCATGTCAACGGATTCACCCAAGACTGTTATGCGCTCTTGAATCAGCGGCGCCGCCTTGGCAAGAATTGCTAGCTCAGCTTCGGTTGCAGGATTAGAAAGCACGTTACCAGCCTGCAAATAAGGAACCAGACGCCTCTGGAAGTCTTCAGGTGAAAGCTGCCTGATGTGAGTGGCATTAATAGCTTCTGCCTTCTTGAGATCAAACCTGGCTGGGTTTGGGTTCACGTCAACAACATCAAACGCTTTGGCCATCTCACTGAGGCTAAAGATGTCTTCATCGGCGGAGATACCCCAACCAAGTAGAGCTAGGTAGTTAAGCAGTCCCTCTGGAATGAAGCCTCGATCTTTGTGGTGGAACAGATTGCTTTCAGGATCGCGCTTTGAAAGCTTTTTGTTTCCCTCCCCCATCACATAGGGCAAGTGACCAAATTGTGGAATGAAAGTTGTAATTCCAGCTGCGACCATCGCGTTGTAAAGAGCAATCTGTCTCGGAGTTGATGACAATAGGTCTTCACCGCGCAAAACATGGGTCACTCCCATAAGCGCATCATCAACCGGGTTCACCAGTGTGTAAAGGGCTTGGCCGTTTGGGCGAACTACAACAAAGTCGGGAAAAGATCCTGCTGGGAAAGTGATCTCCCCTCGAACCAAGTCGGTAAAAGAAATATCCGTATCTGGAACCCTAAGTCTTAGAGCAGGGGTTCTTCCTTCAGCTAAATACTTATCTTTGGTGGCCTGATCTAGATCACGCTCTGAGTTGTCGTAGCCAAGCTGCTTTGCTCTGCCGGCAGCTTCGTTGCGGGCATCAATTTCTTCGCCGGTTAGAAAGCTCTCGTAAAGATGCCCAGCGTCCTTGAGCTTTTGAATTACTTCTAGGTAGATCTCAGTTCTTTGGGACTGGCGATACGGTTCGTTGGGTCCACCAACATTAACACCCTCGTCCCAGTCCAGTCCTAACCAAGAAAGTGCGGCGAGTAGCTGCTCGAAGCTTTCTTCGCTGTCTCTTTCTTGATCGGTGTCTTCAATGCGGAAAATTAGCTTGCCACCGGTGTGACGAGCGTAGGCCCAATTAAATAGCGCTGTTCGAATAAGCCCCACGTGAGGAGTACCTGTTGGAGAAGGGCAAAACCTAACCCGCACGTTGCTGCCCGTGGCATCAGAAAACGGGGCGGTAATCAAAGAAGTCATTATGTAATAAGTCTAGGCAACAGGGTTAGAGAGGATGCCGATTCCCTCAATTTCACACTCGATCATATCCCCAGCGTTTATAACGCTGATTCCAGCAGGAGAACCGGTCAAGATGATGTCCCCTGGTAGCAACGACATGTTTCTGGAAACGTAGGAAATGATGGCGGGAATCTTATGAACCATCTCAGAAATAGCTACGTTTTGTCTTACTTCACCATTGATTCTGGACTCAATGATCTGGCCATCTGGCAAAAACTCAGTTTCAACCCATGGACCCAGTGGGCAGAAAGTATCGAAGCCTTTGGATCTAGCCCACTGGCCATCGCCAAACTGGAGATCCCTTGCCGTCACATCGTTAGCGATTGTGACTCCCCAGAGATATTCCAGGGCATTGTCCTCGCTTACGTTTTTGGCAAGTTTGCCAATAACTAGGCAAAGTTCAGCTTCGAGCTCAACTTGCTTGCTCTGGGGTGGAATAACAATGGCATCGCCATGACCAATAATCGAACTCGAGGGCTTAAAGAATATAAGCGGTTCTAGCGTTACCTCTTCGCCGATCTCGGCGGCATGGTCGGCAAAGTTCTTACCAATGCAAACGATCTTGGAGGGGATTGTTGGGGCTAGAAGCTTTAGCTCTTTAAGAGGTATCCGCTCACCGGTGGTTTGGTAGCCGGCAACCAAAGGATGGCCTTTTAGAACTACAAGTTCTGGTCCGTCAACGATTCCGAATCTTGGCTCGGCCCCGTTACTAAATCTTGCTACCTTCACTCTGAGAGTCTATACATCCAACCGTGCTTGTCTTCGACTCGCCCGTATTGAATGCCGGTTAGTTGCTCACGTAGGGAAACAGTTAGCTCCCCTGGCTTACTATCAGCGCTACCAATTTCCTCATTTTTGGACTTTAGTAAGCCAATTGGAGTAATAACAGCTGCAGTTCCACAAGCAAAGATCTCTGTTATCGAGCCAGAGTTGACCCCCTCACGGATCTCGTCCAGCGTAATCTTTCGTTCTTGAACCTCGTGACCGCGGTCCTTGAGCAAAGTGATAATCGAGTTTCTGGTAATTCCACGAAGAATGGTTCCATCAAGACCTGGAGTAATCACCTTTCCATCAGCAAATACAAAAAATAGGTTCATGCCACCGAGTTCTTCGATGTATGTACCTGATTCAGCATCAAGGAACAAAACTTGTGAGCAGCCATTTTCGTAACCCTCGTTTTGTGCCATCAAAGAAGCCGCGTAGTTACCACCGGTTTTTGCTTCACCGGTTCCATACTTTCCAGCACGAGCCGAATCAAGAGCAATCCAAATCGAAACTGGCTTGACTCCTCCGGTGAAATATGGCCCTACCGGGGAAGCAATAACTCGATACTCGGCGCGGTGTGCTGCGCGGACTCCTAGGAAGTTTTCAGCTGCAATCTCGAAAGGGCGAAAATAAAGTGTCTTTTCATTCTCCGGTGCTGGCACCCAATCGCCATCGACGGCAATCAATTGACGCAAAGATTCGATGAATACTTCGGTTGGCAATTCAGGAAGAGCCATACGCTTCGCCGAGCGCTGCATTCTGGCAGCGTTCTCTTCTGGCCTAAAGGTCCAAATTGATCCATCATCGTGACGATATGCCTTGATGCCTTCAAAGATTTCCTGGCCGTAGTGCAAAACAGCACTAGATGGATCCATCATGATCGGGCCATAAGGTTCAACTCTTGCCGAGTGCCAACCCTTGTCTTTTTCCCAAACCACTACAACTTGGTGATCGGTGAAGTGAGTACCAAAAGTTGGGTTAGCAATAATCGCATCACGATCAGCTTTAGAAACCGGGTTAGGGTTTTTGATCTGCTCAAACTTTAGGCTCATGTCTACAAACCCTCGAAGATGCTTCTAGCTATTTGCTCGGTGGATAATCCTGTTGCGGCCTTAGCCAAATGCTTAGCAATTGCAGACTCAAGCTTGTTGGCCGCATCTTCTTCATCGATGTGACGAAGAAGCATCGCAGCCGATGCGATAGCAGCGGTTGGATCAGCCATGGCTTTCCCTGCAATGTCAGGAGCAGAGCCATGAACTGGTTCAAACATGGAAGGGAAAGCCCCGCTTGGGTTCAAGTTGCCACTGGCAGCCAAGCCAATACCGCCGCTGATAGCAGCAGCTAGGTCAGTCAAAATGTCGCCGAAAAGGTTATCGGTCACAATGACATCAAACCTTGATGGCTCGGTGACCAGAAAAATAGTTGCTGCATCGACATGTAAATAGTCGTGATCCACACTTGGATACTCTTTGGCTATTTCGTTGACGATCCGCTGGTATAGCGCACCGGAGTGAACAAGCACGTTGTGCTTGTGGACAAGAGTTAGCTTTTTTCTGGCTCTGGAAGCTGCGAGCTTGAAGGCGTATCGAACTACCCGTTCAACACCGTAAGCGGTGTTTACAGAAACCTCATTGGCCACCTCTTCGGGGGTTCCTTGGCGAATCGATCCACCGTTACCGACATAAGGGCCTTCGGTACCTTCGCGAACTACAACAAAGTCAACATCTCCAGGATTTGCAAGCTTGGAAGAAACACCTGGGTATAACTTGGTTGGACGCAGGTTCACGTAATGATCAAAACCAAAGCGCAGCTTTAGAAGTAGTCCTCGCTCCAAGATTCCAGAGGGAACATTCGGATCTCCGATAGCTCCAAGAAGCAATACATCTTGGGTAGCAAGGGATTCCATCTCGGCGTCAGTGATTACAGTTCCGGTAGCCAGATACCTTCTAGCGCCAGAGTTAAACTCAGTTTTTTCGAAATTGACTCTGGGGGCAGCCTGCTCTAACGCAGCCACGGCGTGGCGAATGACCTCTGGACCGATGCCATCGCCAGGAATAACCCCAAGCTTTACTGATTTAGCCAATTGTTCTCCGCTCAATAGAACAACTTTACTTGTTTTGAGCCCCGGGGCAGCGGGCGAGTTTTTGGCTAGGGAAGAAAGGTTAGCTTCTTAGCCTTCATAAGGACCTTTAGTCTCGCAACTGCAGATTTCCCCATGCCGTGCAAAGAAGTTAGCTTCTCGAGCGAAATTTTTCGAAGATCCGAGACCTTATACAACTTGGCATCAACCAAAGCCCGTCTCGCGGGACCAGAAAGACCAATCTTTCGCCACTCCCCATCAAAGGCTTCGTAGCTCGAGGGGTCTTCGGGGTTTGGTTTTAAAGGAACGCTCTTGCCAGGTTTTGCCATAGGGCTAGTTTAGATAGCTAGCGCCTCACAGCCAGGGGAATGAGGGTGATTGAAAACTGGAATCCTTACGGGGTCTGACCTATCTTGTCCCCGTCATTTTGGGCTCGGCCCTGTATTCTCCAAGTATCAATTTCTAGGTATTTGGGGGAACAATGGCTACAGAGAAGCCGCTCTACCAGCGAACCTGGTTCATCGTATTTGTGGCTTTCGTTGCATTTTCGATCTTGGCCACTGCACTAAATAGTGGAAGTGATAACCAATCCCCCTCGACTAGCCAGCAGGAGACCAAAACACCAACACCAACGCCGACGGAATCGGAATCCCAATCGTCGGAGCCGAGCCCGGAGGCCTCGACAGATCCAGACTCTGCAGATAACATTTCCTACTTCATCTACAGTTCAAATGGTCAATTCATTGACTTGGACAAAGATATCAATGATGCGATTGGCAGAGCTGAGAATGATCAAACGATTCGCCTGCTTGGAAACATTGTCGAGTTCGGATTCAACTATGGTCAATTAAACGCTTTAGACGCCCCAACTGCGGTCGCTGAGCAGTGGGCCGATGGACTAGCTGCGCTGGATGCTGCGATTGAGTTATCTTCCGATGGGGCAGCTGACTTTTCAGCTGGAGACATAACCACATCCGAAATGATCAATCTTCTCTATGGTGTCCGGTCGCAAGTTGACAAATTGCGTTCAATAGTCGCAACTTTGGAGTAGTTGGGCTTTGCGTCAGAAGTAATCCAAGACCAGACACACCTTGGAAGAGACTTTCAGAGATGATTTATTCATCACACAAATAACAGTGTCTCGAGTGACGGGCTTAGATCAATCCGTGAATGGGCAAGCTGCTGAGGGGAATAAGGTGCCGCAGGCTTGTGACAATCTCATCACTTGGACCATCCCATCAGCCGCGACAAGACCCCCATCGACACCCTCTTTTAGCCAATAGGAGGATACGATCCCAAGCACTCGACCTTTGCTGTCTACCATGGGGCCTCCAGAGTTTCCCTCGTTCGCTGCAGCATCGGTTTCGTAATACCTGTCATTCACGGCCGAGATAATACCTAGAGTCGCATAATTAGTTCTGTCTAGTGGATTTCCAACGATAATTGCCCAATCCCCCATGTTTGCCTTAGGAGCAGGCTGTAGCGGTGGGATATAGTATCGAAGGTCAATTCGGGCCAGGTCAGTGGTGTTGCCGGGATCTGATTTAGGATCCCAAACGTCCGGCTCTTTTGCTACTAGCACCCCATTCAGTTCACGGCCTTCGTACTCAACGACAACAATCGAGTTCTCCTCACAGTCATCGAAAATGTGAGCTGCGCTAATGATTGTCGACTTTATCCCGTCTGGCCTAGCAATATCAATCGCAACTCCAGTTCCTTGACTTGATTTGCAATAAACCAATACGGTCGATTCTTGGACCATGGCGGTTACTTCAGGCGTGTTCGGCTGGGCCTCAATAGTGACATAAAGGAAATATCCCAAAACGGCAGCAAGCGAAGTCATGAAAATTGAGGTGAGTAGAAAAACCCATCTCGAAAGGGATCTCCGAAACCACCGGTTAGTATCCTCCGCTTCAAGTGCAGACAGATCTCCCCAAATTGCGTTTGAGTCCGGCCTCTTGCGAAGCAACCTTCTCTTATTCATAACACTCCCTACTCAGCATCACTGCTGAGTGATAACTACAATTCTGTTCGTTATGCCTACATCTTCGTTATAACTTCCATCTGGATTCCAGTCGTTATTAGGCCCTTTGCCCCCGCCTTCTGACACAATTTCTACTGTTACTCCAGCCTGAACCAATAACTCTGCAAACGCATCAGCTCGTTGTTTACTTAGTACCAGATCGTCTTCAGGTTTATATTCGTCTTCACTCACGCCTGATGAAGTGTACCCCTTCACGGTGATACCTCCAGTGCAATCAGGTTTTGAAGCGAGCTCGTCGGCAATCTTTTGGGCCGCCTCGACCGCTTGATTCCTATCTATGAAAATTGCAGTATCTGGTTTGAAATTGAAGCCACTTTCAGTAGTAAGAGTCATATTGATGCAAGCATCTGGAAGTGCAGTTATCGGCGTCACAGGAATAGAACCTTCTCGTGGTGTCCCAGAAGCCACCCCCAGCTGAAAAGTACCCACTCGCCCATTGCTGGCTACTATCAAGGCTTGCCAGAATGCCAGAAGAGAGTCCTGAGATTGTTGATTCAGCTTCTCCTGTGCAACCCCATCTGTTTCACCAAGCCCGACCCAGTCAACCCGCGCCCCTTGAAGGTCTGGCAACACACCGCCGTTCTTGAGGGCCTCGATTATTCCCGGGATTGCGTCGAGAGTTGGTATTCCTTCTTCGGTGAAATTGATTTGCCCAACACTTTGGATACCATTACCGACGACAATAACAATTTTTTCCGAACCAGACGCCTTGACGTCAAAAGCTCGGGCCGCAACAGTCAAACCTTGTAAGAAATCAGTTTCGGGGGTAATCGTGTAGCCTCCGCTGTATTGCAATTCAGGGTCCTGGACCGCACAACTATATACGGAAGTCAATTGATTGGTGTTCTGCGAGGCCAAAATCTCACCATCATTCTGGTTGTCCCGCTTTTCTATGAGGGCTGACTTCTTAATTTCTGGGGCGCCATCTGCGAGGACAGTTGAAAGGCGCGAACCTTCCCACCCCAAGGTTTGAGCCAAATCTGATTGGGCGACGTCCAAGGCAATTTGGAAGTCCGTGAAGTTCTGCGATGGCGCAAGAACTGCCACCACGTCTACTTTGATAGTTGGGTCGTTTTCGGCCTGGCTAGGATCACAGTTGATAACGGCCTGACTAAAAGCGCTACAGCCAGAAAGCGCCAGAACGGCGACTAGTGCCAAAGAGGCCGGTCTTAGTGAATTTCTAATGGTCATGATGTTGGTTTCTCCGCTCTCTTGCTTTCTGAAGCAGTTGCTGGGGTTTTTACTCGTGAGGCTCCGTCTTTATCTTCTGAACGCTGACGAGGCGTTTTGCGCCACTCCTTGTCCATAGCTGCTGCGTCTGCCTTTGCCCTCCTGGCCTCCCTGCCCGGAGAGGGTTTGGAGTTTTTTCCAATGTAGGCCGAAGTGAAATCCACCTCTCCCAATTGGTTAACGAGAGAACGTCGGTATACGCTTTTGGCTGCTTCTGCAAGTTCGGCACGGGCTGCCTGCACTGAGTCTTCAAAACTTTTCTCCGCCACCTCAAGGCTGGCCTCTAAGGCTGGAACGAGTGTGCTTGCTTTGGAAATCTTCATTCTGTTTTTCTCAAGTGCCCGCTGAATCCGATGCTTGGAGAACAGGAGTCGAGCGTATTTGGTCTCATGCGGGTTATGCCTGATCTCGTTGACCATAAGCCACAGGCCCAAACCAAGCAGCATGAATAGAAGGCTAAAGAACAACGCCCCCTTTGAATCTTGCAAGACCGTGTTTGTCTCTTGGCCAGAGGTGATAAAAAGTACTCTCAGGTCTGTGAGCATGATTGCAAAAGTCACCCAAATAGCAAACATCACTACAATCTCTATCCAGTAAACGAGAACTTTGGCCGGTTTTTTTAGAAGCATAGCTATGCGATTGCCAACAAAGTGAGGGAAAGCGATCTGCACTCCCACGGCAGGAATTGTTAGCAAAATCGACTCGTTAGTATTCGCAAGAATTGCGTTAAAAGCGGCAAATATCAGACCAATATCCACAGCCGCTACAAGTATGAAAACCAAATAACGGGAGGTTATGCGCATCCACCCATTCAATAGAGATGTCTGAACCGGTATTGCCCCTGGCCAAAAGAGGTTGGATTTTCCAGTTTTCTCCCCTTCTAGTATTTCTGCTTGCTTGGCGAGCTTCTCATCACGGTCGAGTAGCTCAGCGCTAAGAGAGTCCTCTCGTCGAAGATGCTTTACGACAGCTGATTCAGCGTCTAGTAGTTTAAGCTTTTCAACCAAAACCGACCGTCGACCTCTGTCAACAAGCCTCATTTCAACAAGAGCTAGATGGTCTTCAATCGCTCGTTCGTAGGGCATCTGTGCCAGACCGTCTTCGGAGAACAAGAACTCATCGTAGGCACCAGAGATTATGTCCATCTCAGCAGCCTTAGACGCAGAAGCTAGGTACCAGTTGTCGTTTATTCCATCAGGCAGTTCTGGAATATTTGAAGGGGTTCGCCTGCTGGAATTCTTCTTTAGGATGTTCTTTATAGCGTTCATGCCCTTGCCTTTATCTTGGTTTCCGTCACTTGTGATTCCAGGCTATGAATTTCCACAAGATCAATGGACTCCAGCTCAGGTACTTCCGCTTGGACGCTCGAAACATCAACCTTCATTTTAGCTGCGCGGGCGCGTGTGTAAATGCTGGCCATTTGTTCGTAGTAATGCACCCAGGATTCAAGTGCCTGTTCGGCTTGCAGTAGGTAGGTTTGAGCTCGAGTGAGATTTGATTCATATTGAGCCGCAAAATTTCTCCGTTGATTCTCTAAATATCTGATTTGCTTTAGAAGTAACTTTTGCTTTCTACCACTGGAGTCACCTTGGCTGGCTAGATCGGCGAGAATTTCCTTGAGGGATTCCAATTTCACGATTGTTCTGGCATTGCCCGCTTGAAGGGGGTCTATAGCTTCGATAACCCACTGATTAACTTTTCTTTGCCCAGCTCTTGCCACGTTTTGGGCTACTAGAAGAGCGTGCGTTCGCGTGAAGTCTTTTATGCCTTTATTGCTCTTAGCGTCTGATCGTCCCTGCCGCCTCAATCTAAGCGACAACCGAAATGACACGGTCATTGGGGCAGTGACCGACTTTATTGAATCAGAAATAATGCCCCCCTTGATGTTTCTGCATTCGAACTGATTAGAATCCTACATCACCGTTTCCCAGTCAAGATATTGGCAAGTAAAGCCTGTCTGCTCCAGCTAATTGACAAGATTTGGAGAATTTTGGTCTCTGGAGCTGCAGATTAACCCCATAGCCAGAGGCCAGTGCGTGTGTTTTGGCTTGTATTTTTCGAAGTCCACTTCCGCCCCCTCTAAGTTTGCTTCCTGTCAGCCTAGTGGGGAGATGCGACCAAATAACTACTTGACTACTTCAAGCCCTGTTTCAGCTGCGGCATTGCCCAAGGCTCCACCGTTACGTAGCTCACCAGTAAAGCCATTGGCTTTCATGGTCTCAATAGCTGCACCTGAGCGGTTACCGCTTCGGCAGTAAATGTAGTAGTTGGCTGACTTATCCAAAGTGTCAAGGTTTGCCATAAACGCAGCATCCTGAACGTCAAATAGCAGCGCACCTTCTAGGTGACCAGCTGATGTTTCTTCAGGTGTGCGAACATCGATAACAGCTGCATAAGCACTCATGTCCATTGGCTCCTCAGCGCTGCAACCAGTTAGACCGGTAACAGCAAATGCTGCGATAAAACTAGCAGCTATAAATTTGTAAAACTTCTTCAATTGGTGGTCCTTTCTTATACCCCCTAGGGTATACTAAAAATAACACAATCGCAAACTCTTTAGGAGTGAAAATGCAAATAGAGCCACAGGATCTCAAAAAAGCCAGAGACCGCCTCGTTCGCGCTCAGGGCCAAATCGCGGGAGTAGTTAAGATGCTCGATGAGGGCAGAGACTGCACCGACATTTTGACCCAGCTCTCGGCCGCTAACTCCGCTCTAACCAAGGCAGGCTTTGCCATAATCGCCACTGGCATGGCTCAGTGTGGCAATGATGCGACAGGAACCAAAGACCGAGCCACGCTCGAAAAAGCCTTTATGTCTTTGGCCTAACTGTTACCTCTTTATACGCAACCCCTAACCCAAGGAATCAAATGAAGACAGTAATCATCGGCGGTGTGGCTGGCGGAATGTCAGCTGCAACAAGGCTTAGAAGACTGCAAGAAGATGCAGAAATCATCATCTTCGAGCAAGGCGCTAACGTCTCCTACGCTAACTGTGGACTTCCCTACCATGTCGGTGAGATCATCAAAAATGAGTCCGAGTTACTTCTTCAGACCCCCAAGAGCCTAAAAGACCGCTTCGATCTAGATGTCAGGGTCAACTCCAGAGTCACCAAAATAGATCCAGCAAAAAAGACCGTAACTGTTTCGAACCTAGTAACAAGTGAAAGCTACGAAGAGTCTTACGACAACCTAGTGATCTCAACCGGAGCAAAGCCAAGAGCCCTTCCTACCCCAGGTATCGAGCGTGCCTTCATCCTTCGTGACGTTGAAGACGCAACCAAAATAAAGGCCCAAGTAGATTCGGGTAAAATCAAATCAGCAGCTATCTTGGGCGCAGGATTTATCGGAATCGAACTGGCCGAGAACTTCATTCACCGCGGTGTGAAAACAACCATTGTTGAGATGAGCAAGACCATCCTCCCCCAGTTCGATGCCGAAATCATCGAACCTTTCCAGGCTCACCTGGTTGCAAACAAAATCGAACTAGCCCTTGGCGTTACCGCAGCCACCATCAACGAAAACACCATCACACTCTCCGATGGCAGAGAAATCGCAGCAGATCTAGTGGTTTCGGCAGCTGGTGTTGTTCCAGATCACCACCTAGCCGTCGAGGCAGGGCTAAAAATTGGTGAATCAGGCGGTATCTGGGTAGATAGCCACCAAAGAACTTCCGACCCAAAAATCTTTGCCGTAGGCGATGCCGCCGAGAAAACCAGCGCGTTTTCTGGCAAGGGTCAGCAGATCTGGCTTGCCAACCTCGCTAACCGTCACGGCCGCTTGGTAGCTGACGTCATTGCTGGCGAGAAAGTAGAAGTCAAAAAGGCCATCGGAACAGGCATCATCGGAGCCTTCGGAATGGCTGCCTCGCTAACTGGTCTCACCGAAGGCCTAGCGAAGAAGTTAGGTATAGAAGTATCAGTTATTCATCTACACCCAGGTTCTCACGCTGGTTACTACCCAGGCTCCGAAAGGGTATCTCTAAAGGTTCTATTTGACCCAATAACAGGAAAGCTCCTTGGAGCCCAAGGTGTTGGCCTAGACGGTATCGACAAGAGAATCGACGTTATCTCAACAGCTATCTATGCAGGACTCACAGTCCAAGATCTAATGAACCTAGAACTTGCCTACGCACCGGCCTTTGGTTCAGCCAAAGATGCCATCAACCAAGCAGGCTACGTTGGCGACAACATCTTT
Source organism: Rhodoluna sp. (assembly GCA_044338175.1). Taxonomy (GTDB): domain Bacteria; phylum Actinomycetota; class Actinomycetes; order Actinomycetales; family Microbacteriaceae; genus Rhodoluna. The sequence continues at coordinate 14,766 of JBIIME010000002.1, read as the reverse complement.
ACTGGCAAAACCGAGAACGTCCAGTGGCACGAGATCGAAGCACTGCAAGCTGCAGGAACCGTATTGGTTGATGTTCGAACAGACTCTGAAAACCAAGATGGAGCCATCCCTGGCTCAGTCTTGATTCCAGTGAACGACCTACGTTCAAGAATTGACGAGGTAGTTGGCAAGGAAGTTGTGGTTCACTGCGCTGTTGGCCAGCGCGGTCACACCGCAGTTCAGCTGCTAAAAGGCTACGGAATCAAAGCTCGTAACTTATCCGGTGGATACACCACTTGGAAAGCTGGAATGGATGCTAGAGCTAGGGCTTCGGTCTAAGGAGAAGTCCGCCTGGGATCACTTGTATGAATCGATGATCCAATCGAATCCCAGCTCCAGCATCTTCCGGTCCGAGGTAATCAATGTGGCTCCGTGAGCTCTGGTGGTAGCCAAAATGAAGCGATCGAATGGGTCGTGTCTCACGAGGCTAGTGAACGAATAAAGCTCTTTTACGGCTCTGCTATCAAAAGGTAGCTCGCGATACTTCTGACCGGGAAGAAGTCGATAGACAGGCTCCACGAGCCGAAGTTTGCCAATCATTTGCTTTACTGCAAGTTCCGCCGAAGATAAGGATGAGTAGTAAATCTCAGCTGAATCCTTCAGCAATCTTTGGGTACTTTTGCCCAATCGGTGAGGCATGGTCATCGCAAGCAAGAGAGCATTAGTGTCCAAAAGGAGCACTACTTGAAATCCTCGTAGTCCTTAAAGAGTCTTCTGAATTCCTCGTGGGAAGCTTCCCAGTCATCCCAGTCAAAATCAATCAGGTACTTGGCAGCAAAACCTAGTTCTTGCTCCCCCTGATACTGCTCACTAGTGCTCAGAGATTCTGAACTTAGGGGCACTAGTTTCACAAGAGCCTCTCCGTCTCTTGACAAGATAACGTCTTGGCCAGAAAGGGCATCTGAGACGAGGGTAGCCAGGCTTGATACAGCCTCACTAATATCCACTTTCTTCGCCATGCTTTGAGCATAACTCTCTGTACTTGCAGCGGACAAGACCTTGATTGGTGGTGTTTCTAGTTTCTTTGCGATGAATTCCATACGAAAAAAATAGGACTTTTCAAGTTATTGAAGGAGTGTGCCTGGAAATCTGTGGAAAAGTTCCTCAACGGGACTCTGGCAATTTAGCCAACAGAGATAGTAATTGCCTTCATGGTCGAAGCGTCTATGTCCTTCTTGAGCTTGTCTAGTACCGATGCTTCAACAGGTGAGTCAACAGTAATAACCGAAAGTGCCTTGCCGCCTTTTTGCTGCCTTGCAATCTGCATGGCAGCAATATTCACATTGGCGTCGGCAAAGGCCTTACCGTAGATCGCCACCACACCTGGGCGGTCCGAGTAAACCATCACAACTAAGTTCTCAGCGAAGGAAAGCTCGACATCATAACCGTTGATAGCAACAATCTTCTCGTGAAGCTTTGGGCCAATAACTGTTCCAGCAACCGAGATGACGCTGCCATCGGATAGCGCAGCTCGAACCGTGGTCATGTTTCGGTACTCATCCGATTGCTTGTGGGTTGTTAGCTTCACGTCAACCCCACGAGCTTCAGCTAACAGTGGCGCATTGACATAGCTAACCTGATCGGTAACCGCGTTCTGGAAGACACCCTTCAAGGCAGCAAGCTTCAGTACCGAAACATCAAAGGCAGCTATCTCTCCCCTAACTTCCACCTCAACCGAAACCAAAGAAGTCTCAGCCATACCAAACAGAACCTGGCCTAGTTTTTCAGCCAAAGAAATACCCGGCTTGACCGAGTCGTCAATGTTGCCACCGGCAACATTCACCGCATCTGGAACCAGATCCCCAGCCAAAGCCAAACGAACCGACTTAGCTACAGAGATACCTGCTTTTTCCTGAGCCTCGTCTGTGGAAGCTCCGAGATGTGGGGTGACCAATATGTTGCTCAAAGACAAAAGAGGTGAGCCCTTAGGGGGCTCACTGTTAAACACATCTAGGCCGGCGCCAGCAATCCGGCCAGTAGTTAGAGCCTCAAGTAAAGCGTCCTCATCGATGATTCCCCCGCGAGAGCAATTTACGATACGCAATTCTTTTTTGGCCTTAGCGAATTCTTTGGCACCAATAAGACCAGTTGTTTCTGGAGTTTTTGGAATATGAATCGTAATGAAATCAGATTGCTCCATAACCTCATCTAAGGTTGCAAGGCTCACGCCAATCTGCTCAGCTCTAGCTGGAGTCACATAAGGATCAAAACCAATCAATCTGGCTCCAAAGCCAGACAAACGTTCTGCAACCAGTGAACCAATTCTTCCAAGACCAACAATTCCAATGGTCTTATCAAACAGCTCAACACCAGTGAACTTAGATCTTTCCCACTTGTCCTGTTTGAGAGACGCATTAGCATCCGGGATGTGACGAGCTAGAGAGAGAATGTGCCCAATAGCTAGCTCAGCCGCAGAAATAACATTCGAAGTCGGAGCATTAACAACCATCACACCAGCACTGGTAGCTGCCTTGATATTCACATTGTCTAACCCAACACCAGCTCTAGCGATAACCTTCAGCTGCTTAGCGGCACCTATTGCCTCAGCATCAAGCTGGGTTGCAGAACGAACCAAGATAGCTGAGGCAGTTGCCAGCTCAGCCAACAAAACGGCACGATCAGTGCCGTCGATGTTTTTGATCTCAAAATCTGGCCCCAAAGCAGAAACCGTGGCAGGCGAAAGCTCTTCGGCTATTAGCACTACTGGCTTACTCAAGAAATGGCTCCAATGGTTGGCGACGAGAAGACCTCACCGGAACCCTTATTCTAGCTAATTGCCCAAAACCACCTGCCCCGAGCTGGACAAGCTGCTTGAGTCAATACTTCGTCGTGTAGTTAGCGGGTGCGCGTCCCGATCAGAATCGAGAGACAATCCCAAATTTTAGTTCGGTTATTACTAGGTTTCGATGTCCCAAATAGCTAAGGCAAAACCTTCAGGAACCTTGTAATTTCGTGCTAAAGACCCAATCTATACTTAAAGTAATTCAGTTAAAGTACCCGTATAGCTGAGATAAGTAAAGGCATGGAAAAAGTCTCGTGAAAACGTCCACTTCTAGGAAATCAAAGAGCTTTAACGCCCTTTTGCTGGCCATCTCGCTTCTTGCCTCATCGTTAGTTCTCATGCCTGCCGTGTCAGCTAAGGCATCATTAGACGCACTCTTGATCCCAGGAACCGATTTCAACGCCGGGACAACCGGTTGGGATACCACCGGAGGGCTCACCGCAGAGGGCACTCAGATTCAGATCAATAACAATTCTCAAAACAACTGGGTCTACACGACAAACGGTGCTAAATCGGGACGCCTCCAACCCCAAGCGGGCAACACATTTAGCACCGTTTTGCAATCCAGCCTTGGTCTTACCTCGACTGAGGTAACTGCTGTTCGTGCCGCGTTCAATGGCTCTCCAACAAACTCTGCTTTTACATTTAGAACTTTGACCCTTGAAGCCGGTGTCACATATCGAATGGCTTGGAGCTACACCAGCACCGACTACGCTCCATACAACGATGGCTCGCTAACAACGCTTGTTCCAGTAAGTGGCAATCCAACAATTACCGTAAACAACTCCGCAAAGCGTTGGGCGCTTTTAGGATTTACCGTGCCACCTACGGGTATCTACTCCACCGGTGACTACGGGTCAACTGGATGGCAAATTGCGACATATCAAGTAGACACCACCGGTGACTACAAGCTGGGTTTTTCAGTCTTTAACATCGGTGACACTGCTATGTCGCCAGTGCTAATAGTTGACGACGAGCGCGGTTCGGTTACAAGAAGCGGTGTACCTTTCGGAGCTGTAGCACCAAACGATGCCTCGGCTCCAAACATCGCCACCTCAGTTAGTCCGTCTTCCCAAACAGTTACTGGCACCCCCGGTGTTGCCATCACCTCTACTTCGACGCTAACGGCTTCAGGGCTAAACGGCACAGTTACCTTCTCGAGCGGGGCCCTGCCAACAGGGCTGACTCTTAATACTTCCACTGGTGTTGTTTCTGGAACCCCCACAGTCACCTCAACCGCGACGGTAACCATTACCGCAACGGGTTCCTCATCGGGAACAGCTACCTCTTCTATGATCTTTTCAATCAAGAACGCCCAAGCCGAATTGGTTGTTTCCTCAACCCAAGGGACCCAAGGAACACCCCTTGCCTTGACTGTCACCGGCGGCTCTGGATCTGGAAGCGTTAGCTACACGGTCGCAAACGGCACCGCCACAGGTTGCGCCATATCTGGTGGCAACCTGAGCGCCTCAACATCTGGAACTTGTTTGGTTACGGCAACTAAGGCGGCAGATTCAAGTTATACGGCAGTCTCCTCGTCGCAAACTACGGTTACCCTCATCGGAAGACCAGGCGTTCCAACAATTAATGCAATAACCGCAACAGATGAAGGAATATCAATCGCCTTTACTGCACCAGCCTCGACTGGCGGGGCACCGATCACCAACTATTTGTATTCGCTTGATGATGGCCAAACATATGTGGCCTTCAGCCCAGCACAAACCACATCGCCGCTACTGGTCACCGGCCTAGTTGGTGGCACAGCTTATGACGTAAAGATTCGGGCAGCAAACGTTGTTGGGGAAGGAACTGCGTCAACCAAAACCGCAATCACCTACCTCGCCAAGCCTGGCGCGCCAACCATAGGCTCAATCACGCCCGGTAATCAAGAGCTATCGATTACCTTCACTGCACCAGCTTCAGACGGTGGAGCATCAATTACCAACTACATGTACTCGCTAGATAATGGTGTGACTTTTGTTTCCTTCAGCCCTGCGCAAACAACTTCTCCTCTTAGAATCACTAATCTCATCGCAGGTACCAGTTACTCAATAAAGATTCTGGCTACAAACTCGGTAGGTCAAGGAGCTTCTTCAACAACTGTTGTTGGAAGCACCATAGCTCCACCAGCTGCAACTCCTATCGCTCCAACAAGACCAACCGAACGGGTCGTGACTCCCACTCCGACACCCACCGTCGGCCCCCAGCCTGGAACAGCAGAAAGACCAGCCGAACTTCAAAGAACTAGCCCTACCCAGGTACTGAGCCCTAATTTGCAGCCAAGGGTAATAGACCTAAGCCCATCGCCTAGTTCAACAGCAACTCCAACCCCGAGCCCTTCGGGGGGTTTAGGCCCATCCGCGACCTTGCCACCAGAAACAGCTTTATCGCTAGTTCCGGGACCAGACTCTGAAAAACGTGTAGCAGAGATACCAACAAGTGTCCTAGTAAACGGCGTGAACCAAAGTTCGCGAATTATTGTCGTGAGAGAAACCATTTCTCAGGTAGTGACAACAGACGGGGGCCTGCTGAGCGTAGAGGCCCAATCGGGTGGGGAAGCAATTCCCGTCGATTCACTTGGTCGTATTCAAATGGTTAGAAACGACTCCGTTCAGGCCGAGGGCCAAGGAATGTTCCCGGATAGCGAATTTGCCGTATACCTCTTCTCTGATCCTCAATTGCTTGGATTAGGTAGGGCGGATGCCAATGGAAATTTCTACGTTACCTTCCCAGTAGGTTTCGACCTTCCTCTTGGCGAGCACACGCTCCAAGTAGTTGGACTAAACACAAACGGAGAGCAGATAGCTGTTTCAATGCCAGTAGTGGTTATTGAAACCAAGGCTCCTGCGCTAGAGCAAGCAACCACCCCTCCGTTGATGGTGACCGCAGTGGCGCCCAGTTCGAACCCAATCCAAAATCTAGTTTTTCTGATGATCACTATTGGATTACTGGCCACATTGTTCTTGTTCATGCTATGGAGAAGGCGCAAAAAAGAATAATCCTAAATATTGGAAAAGTGTGCTTAGCCTTCGCTAAGCACACTTTCTATTCTCAACTACTTTAGCGACTTAGACTTGCTTGTGTTCTGAGCAACTAAAACAAGAGCAACTGCTGATTCGAAAACTAGGCGAGTTACAACTAAGGAAAGAAACCCCGATATAACTACAACTAGCAATAACACAAGACCCGCAAGCCCATTGCTAGAGACCTCCATTAGGCTCGCCACCACACCAACTACAACTCCGATGGCAATAAGAACCATAAGGATTACATACAGCACACTCGCAACACGACGAGTGATAAAGGTATTAGCAGCGAATGAGTTGTCAATTAGTGAAGCGAAAAATGATTTCTCCATGATTTCCCCCTGTTAGACGAGACCTTGGTCTTGTCTGTAGTTAAACTATCTTGGCTCCAATTTGGAGTTAATGAGATTGTATAAGCGCGGTGGAACAATTCCCTCCAGCCACGGCTAATCAAAGCCAAGGCACTCGCTCAGTTTAGACACCAAGACTTAAGCAAGTGGGGCCACCTCTCCGCATGGAGAGGTGGCCCTAACATCAAGTTGCAAATTACTTGTTGCAGGTGCAAAGCTGCTCTGCTGGGTATCCAGCTAGAGCTTCTTCGATGTGCTGTCCACAACCAGACCAGGTGATCTTGTTGCAGCTAGAGCAAAGAGCTGGTGAACACATAAGTGCCTCCTAGAAGTTGAACATTTACCTAGCTCTAGCTTATACCCTGGGGGGTATAAGACGCAAGGCAAAACACGGGAAAGACATCCATGCAGTTTGTTTAGCTTCTTCCCTAGAATCCTGACGTGATCATCAATTTTGACCAATAAATTTGAGGAATCTCTGTTCTAACCTAGCTGGGTCAGGCTTCTCTCCAGGTGCAGTAGGTACCCAAAGCTTGATTTTATCCATTTCCTTAATTCCATGTTCCAGCATTGGTCCGTCGGTTTCGTTCAAGATGTCCTGGCGAATGTGGACTGTGTAGTCAGAGTCAATCCCAACAATATCTATGTCGTAGGCCGTGTGATGAATCTTGCAAAGACTTAAACCATTTGTTACAGAAGTGGACGAGGTTTCATCGTTATCTGGCGTTATGTGCGCGGCGTCCAAAAGTCGGCCATGACCAAGTCTGCAAATTGCACACTTTGTCTCATAGGCACTGAGAACTCGGGCACGAAAAGCTGGCTGGTGCAATCTCTGCTTCATCGTTCGTTCGGCATAACGTCTTTCAATTAAGGATTCTGATCGAGAAGCAGTAGCCAAAGATAGCTCGGGGGCGATAAGGCAATAACCCTCTTCTGGAAAGTCGTTTATGATAAAAACTTTGTAAGGAACGTAACGACCTGAATTTTGTTGAACAAACCAGATTAGAGGCAATTGCAGCTCCATTGCCTTGCGCATCTTTGTGTTCTTGCCAGCAGTGCCACCAGATTGATAGTCGTATCGCCAAAGTCCCCCTGAAACTTCTTGATCCTCATATTTCTTTGATTTCGTAGTGTTGATGGAGAGGGTCGCTCTCAGTTCTTCGCCGTGCGTCCAAGATGCACCTGGATTCCAAATGCCGCCTTGAGCATCGATGACACGAATCTTTTGCCCTTCATAAGAGAACTCGCCCAGTTCGGCTCGAGAGAGCATTCCATCGTTCTCGTTGGCTTTCGAAATGATCTTGTCGATCAGGTCCTCGCGAAAGGCTTGCTCATCCGTTATCGTCCACATGATCTGAGTCTAGAGATCAACCGGGGGTTACGTAATGTGCAGAAGCGTTAAGCCTGAAAACTGCTCAGCAAGATAAGGGGGGCCTGGAGTCATGCAAACCGCTAGTGACTGGCTAGATTCAAACATTCAGCTAGACACTAAGGATGAGCTTCCCTTGGGGAACTTGCCCCTCATAAACTCTCGAAGATCTGGATCACAGACGTAAACAAAGGTTCCCTTTATCCCCCTAGTGAGTAAGACCTTATAGATGTTCAGGACAAAGTGGAGGACATCTTCATCTGAATATTCGATACCAAGAACAGGGTTGTTCTCCTTACCTTTTTTATCGAAGTAGTTGTCACGACGAAGGAAAACCTTCTTCTTAACTGGATCGTAGCCAATATCATTTCCGATTATTACCCCCGCGTAGTTCAAGTCATACCCCTGAATGGTGTGAATACTTCCGACTTCCTGTGGAGAGGTTGGGGAGCTCACCCAGTCCGTGATGGTCTGGTTCCATCGCAGTTTTATGCCTTCAAGCTCTATATCGAATAGCTCAGGGTCATTCTTGGTCTTCCACTCCCAAGCAAAACCTGCAACCAGACGGCTAAGAGAATGTTTTGAATCCAGCCGAAGAATTTCACTTCTCATATCTGAGAAGCTGTCAAAGAACCTTAGATCGTAGCCGTGGAAGGTTCTAGCAGGCAATACGGTCTCAGAGAAAACTTCTTTCACAAATTCAAGATAGTCGTTGCCGCCCATGACTCTAAGCTGGGAAACAAGGTGAAACCAGGAGTCGGAAGCTTTAGCTTTTTCAACGATGCTCTTTGTTTCTTTGAGAGGTAAATCACCGGGTCTAATGCTTTGAGCGGTATCGAGAAGGAGTAGCTGATGTCTGCTTTTGGCCTGAATCCAGTCAAGTTGGGTCTTGCTTTTATCGTCCGAACCAAACAATCTAATGTTCAGCGCAGTGAACTTTTTGTTCTGCATTGCGGAATTCTGATTAGAGCGCTGACCCAGCCGGTGGGCTTCGTCAACAATGAGGAGGTCAAAGTCCTCATTGCTCTCAGCGACCTCAAAGGGGGTAAGCACCATGTCCTTTGATAAACCAGGAGTCTGGCTGAACACTCCCTCGAGAGTCTTTCTAAGTGCCTGTTGAGGAATTACGAGTGCAATTTTCAGGCTCCCAAAAAGTTTTGATAGTTCAGGGGTAAAAAACTCCGAAAAGATCGATTCGTCTTCGAGCAGTTCATCCTCTGAAGCTCTTGCGATATCTCGTAGAAGCTTCATCAGGTAGATGGCGACTATTGTTTTACCGGTTCCAGGGTCACCTTGGACTATCAGCTGACTGCCTCTATTTGTTTTCAGATCTTCCACGATTCGTTCGATGATTCCGTTCAAGGCAGCCGCCTGCTCCAAGGTCACAGCCTTAAAGGGAGAAAATTTGAAAAGGTTGCTGTTTACAATTTCAGGAACGGATTTGGAAAGTAGTCCGTCTTTGACCATCATCTCAAAAAGCTCATCAAAGGACTTTTGGTATTTGTCTCGATCAAAGTAGTTTGCGTCTTGGATTCCGGCATTTGCGTTGAGAACAAGGTGTGTACCATCAGCTGCCAGATATCTAATCAGTTGAGATTCAAGATCCAAGCAAACTGACTTGTTGAATCTTTCATTCAGAATTATCTGAACCATGCTGAGTTGCTTTTTGGTGGCTGTGGAGAGGTGTTGGTTGAGTCTGTTTACTGCACTTAGGGTCTCCCCTACGTATATTTCTTTGTCGTTGCTTAGTGTGTAAACAACAGGCCAATTGGCGCCAAGCTGTTCGGCTTGACCCCAAAAAGAAATTGACTCCGAATCAAACGGGAATTTCTCGATTTTATAGTCGGTCATACTTCTCGCTGCTACCAAATGACTTATCTACCGGATACTTTGTCTTTGTCTTCTCAAGCTTCTCTAGAACGATTTTTTCAAAATCCAAGTCGTACTTGTCCGCGAGAAGAAGGCAATATGTGATCACATCAGCTAGTTCATCCTGTACCTCGGACATATCTTGAGGCTCTGCCCACTGAAACAGCTCCAAGAGCTCAGCTGCTTCGATAGATATGCTTTTAGCCAGGTTTTCAGGCGTATGAAACTGCTGCCAGTTACGCTCAGACACGAATTTACGCAGTGCCACAATAAGCTCTTCATTCCCCATGCATCTAGGTTACAAGCCGCGTGAGCTCGATAGTTCTTCGCCAAGTAAGGTCAATTCAAAGCAGGCACAAGCTTTGGGCAAGAACCCACAGTAGAACCTGAAAAGTAATGCCTCGGACTTTATGCGGAAGCTAACCTTGTGGTGTTTATGACTTACTATCTCTCTATGCCATCAAACCCAAACCAGCTAATCGAGCTCAAGATCGCTGGTCGCTACCGGATGATTCCGGTGTGGGCAAGCAAGCTATCTTTTGAGGTGCGTCCTGGGCAAAAGTTTGATGCCCGTGCCTGGAAACTCTGGAAGCCTTCTTTGTTGCTTTTAGAAGAGATATCTAAAGCTGAAAAGATAAAGGTCAACTGGGTAAGAATTCACTCGCACTTTGGTCTTAGAGGTGATGTTCCCCACGCTATGGGTTGGTGGGATCACGAGCAAAAGGCTATGTTTCTTTGTCACTTTGACAAAGAAACCTTGCTACATGAGCTTGGCCATGCCCTTACCTCTGGTTATCACGGAGATCCTTGGGCTAAGGCAACAGCGAGGCTGTATAGGAAGTATCTAAAAGGTAAGCAGCTCAAAGATGCCATGATCCAACTAGCTCATTACTTATCTGGAAGACGGCTATACAAAGCTCTTTATGGAGAGAGAGCCCCAAAGGCCCCAGAAATAGTAAGCCTTTGGAAAGGATTGAGTCCTACGTGAACCTTGGCTGAGATAGTGGTCAAATTTGGACACTATCTCGAGTTAAGTTATTTGCCCCGAAGCTTTTGGGCGCTTTGCTAATCTTTTATGAATAGCTTTATTGGGGAACAGAATTCGTAATGGGGGAACATGTCTAAGAATCTTATGCAAACGCTTAGGGAGAAAAAACTGTGGCCACTTTCGACGGCTCTGAAAGGCTCTAAATCCAAGATTGTGATTTTTGGAGCATTGGGTGGATTTCTAGTTGCAGTAATCGTCGGAGTACTCGTGATCTCCGGAGCCCAACAGGGTTCAACGCCGCAGGCTGTCGAGGGTCCAAGCGCTTCCGTCTCACCTGAACCAAGTATGGTTGCGGGGACTTCCGTGCCAAGTGACAGCATTGAGGGTTGCAAAATTCAAGATGCCACCGGTCTGGATGGATACATCCAAGCAGGGTTTCCAAACAACCCGCCCACAGCAAACTCTGGCGTCGTTAAATGGGCGCTAATTCCTGTTGACTTTCCCGACCTCCCTGGAGAGAAAGACTTTAGGCCCAGGGTAGACGATCAGATGAGTTTGCTCTCGGAATGGTTAAGCACTGTAAGCGGTGGCCGATTTACTGTCGAATGGGTTGTCTTAGATAGCTGGGCAACCTTGCCTGGTCAATCGGCAGAGTACGCGATCCCAAGGTCTATGAATTTGAATGACACAAATGGGCCCAAGTTTTTTAGGGACGCCATGAACGCGGCGGACCCAGATTTTGACTTCACTGGCATTCAAACCGTGAACTTCATTCTTCCCTCCGGCCAGACCATAATTGGTGAAAGCTCACAGGGTTTTCCTTGGGATCAGGCTGTGAAGGATTACGTTTCTGAAGAGGGACCAATATCATCCTTTTCAATACCTGGCCAGTTCTTTGATGATCCGAAGAGAACCTATTGGTCCTACTGGGCCCACGAATTTGGTCACGCGATTGCCCTTCCGCACATTGGTCTTTCAAGAGGGGTCACTCCTCCATTCAATCCGTGGGATCTTTTGGGAGGGCAGGATGGTCCATCTCGAGAACTTAGTGGCTGGCTTAGGTTTTTGGCAGGTTGGCTCTCAGAAGATCAGATCTTCTGCATGGATGCATCCAAGGTTGAGAGCTTAGAGATGACTTTGGTTCCACTAAGCAACCCTGAGGAAGGGCCGAAGTTTGCAGTATTACCAATCTCTGCGACTAAGGCTTTGATGATTGAGTCGCGAAGAGAGACTAAGTTTTCGTGCGAGGCTCCGACTGCTCGAGACGGTGTGTTGGTCTATGTTTACGATGCCACGCTAGGTCACAACGATGACTTTCTGATCGCAGCTTCTCCATCTGGAAGGCAGGAACAGAATTTTAATGATTGCGCTGTGGCGCCAAATCCTGATTTCCTCCTAAGGGAGGGGGACAGAGTTGAGGTGGAGGGCTTAACCGTAGAGGTGCTTGAGCACGGAGACTTTGACCGACTTTTAGTATCCAAAGACTAAACAATTAGTGGCTTTGGGATACAACATGTTCTTCAATAGGAATCTATAGTCAATAGTCGGAGAAGTTAGAGTGCTTGAACAAGCAAAGTTGATCTTTCAGAAGCTGCTGAAGCTTCCTTTGGCTCAATCAAATGTGCTTATCGTTGGTGCAACTGGGTTGGCGGGGGTTGTTATTGCAGCCGCGGTGCTAGTAGGCATGTCTTCAACTGTGATGAATCAAGAGGGTCTTATAGGCTCTTCAAACAGTTCAACTGGAAGTAGTCCAAGCACATCCGGAGACACTGATGCTTCTTCAGCGCCTTCAGCTTCGCCATCGGCAAGTGCGTCAGCCTCAAGTACTTCTCCGTCGCCATCTAGTAGCCCATCCCGGAGCAGCTCTTCCTCGACCCTTGCGCCGCCAACGGAAAGGCAGCTCGACGCTATGCAGATGGCGGTAAACGCCTTCGAGAATTACAACTGGTCACCTCACTCGAGAATTTCCCTAATTCAAACTTTGGAATCCTTTGGCTTCAGCCATGAGGACTCTAGGTACGCGGTTTATGCAATTGACGTGAACTGGAATTCCACCGCGGAATTCTATGCCCAAGATTTCCTCGGCGATGGCCCTTACTCCAAGCAAGCCGTGATTTCCCTACTTCGTGCAGATGAATACACTCTGGCAGAAGCAACGTTCGGAGTGAATGCAATCTCTGCGGATTGGGTCCAGGAGGCAATTGACCTAGGTGAATATCACATTTACGGATACGGGTTCGACGGAACTAGGTACTCCAGATCGAGAATGATCACGTTGATCACAAATGCGGGATTCACCCAGTCTGAAGCCAGTCAAGCAGCGGATTATTTTGGAGATGGTACTTGGGCAAATGAGGCAAGAATGATGGCCTACGACGTTTACTACGCCTCTTCACCTGAGTACGCAGCCTTAATTCAGACGTTGGTCAATCACGGATTCAGTCAAGCCCATTCGGAGCTTGCCGCCAATGAGGTCATGGGGGTTCCAGGTTAAACCCGGAATGCCAATCTGGTGCTAGCGTGTTTCAGGCTAAACCCCAGGCCTCTGATCCTTTAGACCCTTATCCATCTTCGCTCTTGCTGCGGTGACCTGTGATCTTTCAGAAACCTCAGGAACACCAACTTGCCAGAAGGCTCCGCCTTCTGTGAAGTCTTGGGCTCTAACCTTGGTAACAATAACTGCTGTTCTATCAGCAGCTCTTGCCTTGACCAATGCTTCAGAGAATTCTCCAAGGGTGTTTACCTCGAAGGTAACTGCTCCCATAGATTCAGCGTGGGCTTTGAAGTTCACCCGGATATCAGAACCGGTTCCAACTGAGTCTTTGAGCATGTTGTTATAGGAAGCTCCACCTTGGCTAACTTGTAGTCTTTCGATAACTGCGTAGCCTTCGTTGTCGCAGACAACAAGAATCATCTTGTGTCCAGACAACAAAGACGCGTAGATATCAGAGTTCATCATCAAGTAAGAGCCGTCTCCAACCATGGAATAGACCTCGTTGTTTGGCCTTGCCATAGCTGCTCCCCAGGCACCAGAGATCTCGTAGCCCATGCAAGAAAAGCCATACTCGCAGTCAAAGGTTGCAACACCCTTGCTCATCCAGTTGATGTTTAGCTCCCCTGGCAATCCGCCAGCAGCAGTGAGGATGTAGTCATCGTTAGTAGCTGACTCGTGGACTAGTCCAACTAGTTGCGCGTAGCTTGGTGGCCAAACTCCGTCGTCGGCAGTTCTGCCGTCGACAAAGCTTTGCAAATCTACCCTTAGTTCCCGAGACCGTTTGGTCCAGGATGCATCTGCGCTCCAGCCAGATAGCTCGGCAGTTAGCTCAGTCAAGCTTTCTCTGGCATCGCCAACAAGAGGTAGCGACTGGTGCTTGATGGCATCAAAGCGTGCCGCGTTGATGCCAACGAACTTTGTTTCTGCATCAAACAGGGTCCAGGAACCTGTTGTGAAGTCTTCGAGTCTGGTTCCGACAGCCAAAACTACATCGGCGTTGGACACAACCTCGTTGGTTGCTGCTGCACCGGTAACTCCAAGTGGTCCTGAGTAAAGCGGGTGGCTTGCAACAAGAGAGGACTTGCCGGCAACAGTTTCAACAACCGGAATGCCAAACTTCTCAGCAAAGTCAGCAAGAACCTTTTCTGATCTGGAGTAGTGAACACCGCCACCAGCGATAATCACTGGCTTCTTGGCTGAGCGAATCAGCTTGGCAGCTTCTGCTAGCTGGTTGGTGTCTGGTCTTGGTCTTGCGATTTCCCTAATTGTGGTCTCGAAGAATGAAACCGGGTAGTCATATGCTTCTGCGGTTACATCCTGAGGCAAACCAATAAATGCCGGTCCACAGTCAGCTGGATCCAGCATCGTGGAAACGGCTTGTGGCAGAGAGGAAAGAATCTGTGCTGGGTGAGTGATTCTGTCCCAAAAACGGGTCACTGGCTTGAATGAATCGTTGACGGTAACCGAAGGCATTCCAAAGTGCTCAACTTGCTGCAGCACTGGATCTGGAAGGCGAGATGTGAAGGTATCTCCTGAAATAAAAAGCACAGGAAGCCTGTTTGCCATCGCGACCCCTGCAGCGGTAACCATGTTGGTGGCTCCTGGTCCAACCGAAGAGGTTGCAACAAGGATCTGCTGACGCCTCGTGGCTTTAGCAAAAGCCGCTGCAGCAAGGCCCATGCCTTGCTCGTTTTGGCCTCGGTAGGTAGGAAGTTCATCGCGATGCATCTCTAGAGCGTGGCCAAGGCTGGTTACGTTACCGTGACCGAAGATTCCCATGACTCCTGGAAAAAGTGGCACATTCTTGCCATCGACCATGATGCGCTGAGCAATTAGGTATCTAACAATT
>JBIIME010000058.1:0-4246 GCA_044338175.1 Rhodoluna sp. | reverse complement strand
ATATTGAACAAAGCTTGATGGCTCAGCGCACACCAGCTGCTTGATGCCGGTTGCCTTGATGATTGCCTTGAGCCCAGTTGGGGTATCGGCAGCTTTCTTGTAGTGAACCTCGAAACCGGCTGCCTCTAGTTCTTGAGCGAAATGTCTGGCTGAGGAAATAAGAAAGAACAGGCGCTGGTTGTTCCATGGTCTGCCGGTAGTCATCCGTTTGGACTCGACGATGGCAATAACGTCCGTTTTTGGATTGGCGCTTTTGAGAGCACCGAAGTCTTTGTTCAGATGATCGAAGGGGATGAAAATCAGTTTGGTTTTCATTAGCCCTTGCACTTTTTAGAGCAGTACTTGACACTCTCCCAGTCTTTGGCCCATTTCTTGCGCCACTCAAACTTCAAACCGCATGTCTCACAGGTTCGAGGCTCGAAGCCATTTTTAGTCTTTGGGGTGGGCACTTTACAAATCTATGCCACTTTTTGTGAACTCCAACTTATGGGTAGCCTAGACATCCTCATTAATCCTTAGCTATTTGGAGCCCCAGCAAAGGTACCTTCTTCACGAGTTCCTAACCTGATGGGATCTTAAGTACTGCTTCCCTGTGAACTACTTGAATGAAGAAACTTTGTTATACCAACCGTTTGAGTGCTCGCCATATCCCATTTCAGACACCGCCCTGACAGTAACCATGAAATAGCTTGGACTCCCGGCTCCATGAAGCTCCATAGCTGACCGTAAGGATTTGGGACTTAGGGTGAACTTGCGGCCGTTCACGCGCGCGAGTTCCTGGGGCTCAGTGTAGTTGTTAAAAAACTTGGGACTCAGACCTGACTCGGACAAATACCTAATGCTCACTTCGTAATTCTCAATCGGCCTAGAAGATCTTGGAGACCCCCAAGTGTAGACCATGTTCTTACCGCTCCAGTTAGATTTGACCTTTACCTTTCCAGGCGGATTACCCGTCAGAATACTTACTGGAACCTTCGTTTCGGCTTCCAAGTATCTTGAAAGTAGCCCTGTAGTTCGAATTGTCCACAATGTGCGGGCGATGAGTGTTGCATTTGGTACTACGTCCTCCTTTGAAATGCGGAGGGAAACAATATTGTTTGCACTCACGGGATTCCAGCTGAAACTGTAGATTGTGCGGTCTGCAATCTTTCGACCAGCGTCAGACCAGAGCTCGAACTCAACTTCTACACCAGTAGCTCTATCTGAAAGTTGAGAATAGGGCATTATGGCAGTGATTGGAATCTCTAGCTCGGCACTGTACTCTCCTGAAAAACGTATTTGTGTCGGAAGATTTCCAGACCAAATGCTTGTGCCTTCAATGGTGGCAGTGTAGGGAGTTGTGGCCCCTACTGAAATGGCAGCATGCGCGGGACTGACCGGCCCGGAGAGAACTAACGCAGATGCTAATGCAATTGAAATCGAGTATCTCAGTGTTTTCATTTCTTACCCCCATAAACTTGCAAAAAAACTTAAGACTAATCGTACACTTTTCTCTACTGTAGAGCAACCTAGCTCGCCAATGGTAATTTGGACACATTTCGCATTAGTATTCGAGCATGAATTGCAAAAACTGCGGCGAAGCCGTACCAAAAAACGAACTCAACTGCCTAGCCTGCGGAACCGTTGCGGCCAAAACTAAAGCAGATCTGCAAAAGACCGACCCAGCGATGACCAAGGGAATTGCTTGGGCTCTGATTGCCATGGGAGTTTTTGGGTTGATGTTTGTGATTTCCAATGCCTGGACCGACTGGTATTCGGGTCTTGATTACGTGGGTCCAATAGCACTTTTGCTACTCGGTGGCGTGACACTGTTTTCTGCCTCCCGCAAGAAATAGCCCAATTATTCATTGGTACTAGCTGCCAGGTGACCAAAAGCGAACTAACTGTGGCCTAGATAGAGGCCGGTTAACCCAGCCAATGTCTTCACTAAAATATCCCCTATGTCTAAATTGAATGAATCCAGATCGTACGGTCAAGGCGCCCAAGGCGAACCTGACGCCCCAAAAGCTAGCAAGGTAAGTTTCTTTACTCGCCTTCGATACAACTTCGACAATTCGTTGTCTAAACCGGGAGCCTTCGTAGGTTACGTCTTTATCGCGATCATCTTCTTAGCCATCATCATGTCGGGGATTCAGCGCGGTGTGGCAGCTGTGGTTGCTCTCAATGAGCCACTTGACCCGGCAACATATTTCTTTAGCTTCTGGGAATCTTTCACCAAGATTCTTGGAATTGGATCAACCGCTGCCTGGGGCACGCAGCTAATCAACACCCTCTACTGGGCAATTGGAATTGCCATCTCCGGTGCAGTAATTGGTTTTATCTCAGCCCAGATTATTCGCGCAGTTGCCAAGCTCCAGGAGGGAAAGAGTGCGGTGATCGAGTCTGGTCACACCTTGATTCTTGGCTGGTCAAACCGAGTCTTCCCTATTCTTTCTGAGCTGGCTATAGCTAACGAGAACGTTCGTAAGCCACGAGTTGTTATCTTTGCCCCAACCACCAGAGCTGTAATGGATGCTGAAATTAGGTCACGGGTAGCAAACCTTGGAAAGCTAAAGGTAATCACCAGAACTGGCGATGTCACAAACCCTGAGGATCTAAAGCGCGCCAACGTCTCTAGCGCCAAATCGATTATCATCTTGGACGCCGACGAGTCAGGCGATGCCAACATCGTCTCCACGGTACTTGCCGTAAAGTCAGTAAATTCCAACACAGCAACTCGTATCATCGCCGAGCTCGATGATGAGAACACAGCTGAAGCGATCAGTACCGCCACCAACGGCCAGGTCATTGCCGTTCGGTCACAAAACGTCATTGCCAGAGTTACCGCTCAAGCCTCCAGACAGCCTGGACTTGCAGCTGTCACCTTGGACTTGCTTGATTTTGCTGGGGATGAGATCTACATCACGGCCGTTAGAGAATTAGTTGGCAAAACCTATGGCGAGGCCCTCTTGGCCTTCAATGAGGCTTCCGTTATTGGGCTAGTGGATTCAAAGGGAGTTGCGCAGATTAACCCACCGGCAACCACGAAGATTCCAGCCGGAACCAAGGTAATTGCCATCGCCCTGGATGATGACAAGATCATTTACTCCGGCATCCGCAAGGACTTGATTTCCAAGAAGGTTGCCAAGAAACCTGCCGGCAAATCTAAGCCTGAGCACCTGTTGTTTATTGGTTGGTCCTCGATGGGTAGAGCTGTGGTTTCCGAGCTTTCTCAGTTCCTACCTGTGGGTTCAACTGTTCACATCGTTGCCGAAGCTCGCCACGTTGCCGCTGAGGAGCTAAAGGGTCTGCGATTTGGAAAGAACATCAAGGTCACTTACGCTTCGGTCACTGGAGACATCGATGATTTGATCAAGGCAGCTTCGGCTAAGAAATACAACGAAGTTGTAATCCTTGGATACCGCGAGGCAATCAGCGAAGCTGAAGCCGACTCACAGACCATGCTCACCATGCTTCAGATGAACCAACTGTTTGAGGCCAAGGGCAACGGTGTTGAGCCAACCAGACTGGTGGCTGAGATTCTAGATAGCCGCAAGGCCGAGCTTGCTCGCGTTGCTGCCGTTGATGACATGGTGGTTAGCGATAACCTTGCCGCACTTTTGATTGCCCAAGTCTCTGAAAACCCAGCCCTTGCTCCAGTATTTGATGACTTGTTTGACGCTGATGGCGCATCTCTAAGCGTGAACTCAATTGAAACTTATGCACCCTTGGGTAAGTCAATTGAGTTTGCCGAGCTTGTGGCTATCGGTAAAGCTTACGGTGAGTCAGTAATTGGATACCGGACCCTTGAAGGCTCAAAGAAACTGGCTTCATCGGGAGTCAAGCTAAATCCAGCTAAGACAACAAAGTTCAAACCAGCCAAAGGTGATGGGTTGATTGTTGTTGGGGAGCTCAAGAAGTAGAAACCAGCGAGAGAGTGATACTCTCGGTCCACTAGATCTTTCTACCTATGGCAGCTAAGGAGATTCAAATGGACATCAACCTCGTTCACCCAGAACTTAGAAAAGCAACGGCCTCATTCCCGAAACTTCCGGTTGGCAGCAACTTCGGTAGAAAACTCACCAGGCTTTTACTTCCGCTTCTGCTTCCCAAAACTAAAGTGCCTGAAGGCGTAACAATTGAATGGGTCAAGGCGGCAAGTGGCCAGAGGCTGAGGGTTTACACTCCTGCAGGAAATAAGACTCGCGCCGCATTGCTATACATCCACGGCGGAGGAATGATGATTGGTGCTCCGCAAATGGATGAC
>JBIIME010000020.1:0-22563 GCA_044338175.1 Rhodoluna sp. | reverse complement strand
CATTGAAAGTACTGATGGAAAAGAATTGAATGTTGACCATAGCAATGCCAAATAAGGCAAAGCCGCGCAGGATGTCTGGAAAACTATCTCTTTGAGTTATAGCCAATTTAGATGTCCCTTTCTCGCCAAGCCAGAATCATCGAAGGCGCAGAGGCAAAAGCAAATAATGCGGCAATAACCAGGTAGCTTCCGTCGTTGCCTTGAGGCTCAAAGAGCACAAGCTCTGGGCCAAAGAGCATCGCAAGAAGAATTGCAAACACCACGTACATCATGGTGAAGTAGGCATATCGGTAAGACGTGTTGCGAATCTGAATTTGCCTCTCGTCCAAAAGCTCGTCAGGGGCTTCCGCTATTCCTCTAACTGCAACTCTCAGAAGTGAGTATCCAATCAGAACCGATAGCACAACCCAAATTCCTGTGACAACCAAAATAGTTATCTCGGTCTCAGAAGAGATGTTCAGGTTAGTTTTTAGCGTCGGGTAGTAGCTTCCCAAAGAAACTACAAGGATTCCAAGCGCGTAAAGCACAACAAGCACTCGCCTGTTGCGCTGAGATCTAAGCCACTTGAACTTCGAATTTTCATCAGTTAGCAGGGCTCTGGTGCCCTTCTCGGTCACGCCTAGTGACCAATAGATCTTGTTCTTCTTGGACATTACTTCTTTCCTGTCTTCTCTTCAGTGAGTGAAAAAAGCTCTGAAACTTCCCTTTTCAGAGCCTTGGCGATTCTTAGAGCTAGCACTAGAGAAGGGCTATATTCCCCGCGCTCTAGGTAGCCAATTGTTTGGTAGTGGACTCCAACGAGATCTGCCAGCTCTTGCCTGCTCAACCCCTGGGCTGTGCGAATTTGCTCGATTTGGTTGAATACTGGCTCTTCGGAATTTCTACTCATAGATGTAGTATAGATGCTACATAGCATTAATACAACATTGAACTAATCAATGACACATACGGCAGTTATTGCCTAGGGCAACTGCTTGGATTTACTCTTGCTTTGAACCATCACCAGGAGAGCAAAGCTCAAGGCGGCAACGGCCAAAAGAACAGCAAGACCAGTCAAAGTCGGGACACTAGGCGAAGCAAACGGCTCGGCCCTAAGCGACTGCCAGGTCACCAGGCCAACAAAACCAAGCCAGGTTAGGTTGCCAACGACGATCAAGGGAATCCGGAAGGCAATAGGTAGTAGCAAAGATAGGGCTAGCAGGATGGCTGCAACCTGAATCGAGTGCAGTCCAAAGAAGTGCCCCACTCGCAAATCACCGGCTACTGTGCTCCAGCCAAGAAATGGCAAACCAGGACCACCATCTGAAACTCCAACCGCGTGAGCTCCGGCTATCCCTTGGTAGTTAGCCAGTTGGGTGGCGGTTGGCCAAGTCATCAAGTAAGCCAACCCCATACCAACTGCAGTGTTGATGCTTCCTAAGGCAAGTGCCAACTTGAGATTGAACTCCTGCTGCTTTTGAAACAAGATCATCAAGCTGATGAAGATTGTTGAGAAAAGAACAATTGAAATAAAGGTAGCCATGATTGACCAAATTGTAATGGCGGTTGGAGTTGAAACATTGAAATGGCTAGTTTCACCTATGCTCGCCATTGCCAAGATAATGACAATCTCAACGGCAAGAGATACCGCGATAACAAATCCAGTGAGCTTGACCCAGCGGCGACCTCGAGTTAGGAACGAGCTAAGCCAAGAGTAAGTGAATGAGAAAATCGCAACAGAGATGTAGAACTTGATGGGCTTTTCCCAAACAGAAACCCCAAGCAGTTGCCTTGAGTCCAGTATCCACAACGGGATAAGCGCAATGGCAACCACGACGCAGAAAACCGCTAGCCAGAACAGGGATTTAGTGTTCTTTAGGCGGGATAGGTCAAATAGCTTCTCAGGCTGCATTTCTGGACTCCATTTTCTTGATTAGTTGTTTTTTCACCTGTGTCAATGTCTTGTCAAGCTTTTCAAGATCAACAGAGGAACCACCATCGAAAAGAATCCTGAACTCTTTCTCCAAAAAGTCTGCAGATTGGTTGGTCAACAGCTCTCCCCTTCGGGTGAGCTCTAAGGACAAGTTCTTTTCGTTTCCGGACACTCTCGATACCTTCACCAGGTTTCGTTCTTGAAACCAAGAGAGCCGCTGGCTTACTGCCGCTCGAGAAACACCCAGACACTCAGCTAGATAACTAGGTGTCGGTTTGTCTTGGCTCAAAAGGGTTACGAGAAAGAGAAACTGGCTATAGGTGAGTTCAAAATTTGCCCGAAGCAGCCGATCCGCAGTTGAATTCAGGACATAGACAAGCTCGTTCAGGGTAAAGGTTATGCGACTTCTATTCATGCGGCTTAGTTAACTACTTAACAACTAGATTGTCAAGTAGTTAACATTAGTTCCAATACTTCGCGTCTTTCAGGGAAATAACGGGAGTTCCTGGCGGAGAATGGGGGATTCGAACCCCCGAGGGCTTTCACCCAACACGCTTTCCAAGCGTGCGCCATAGGCCACTAGGCGAATTCTCCTGGCATTGATGTCTTCATCAACTTCTCTAGTTTAGCCATTGGCACAGGCTCTGTTTCATCTCAATTTTGGTTGACTAGGCATCTTGCCCTTGAACCCGGGACATCTAGTCAAGGGCTAGCTGGAAGCTTTTTCCTTCTAGCTCAACCTGCAAAACTAGCGTTCCCCCTAAAGCAGCTAGGTACCTACGGAGAGTTCGGATCTCTGCTTTATCAAGGTCTAATCTTTCGAACTTTGAGACTCTGTTTTGGGTAACTCCTAAAGCTTCAGCAAGCTCTTGCTGAGTGATGTTCTTGCTGATTCTAACTTCTTTGAGTTTGTACTCAAGCAGCTTGCGGTAGAGCTTCTTGACTCCACTAGCCACTCTTTTCTCATCTAAGGCTTGAGACTCACGCCATTTGGCATAACTAACAAACCCTTTTCTAGTCTTTAGTGAATCGCTCATAGGTTTCCTCCGCGCTTTCTATTGCTTCCTTATACCAATTGGTCCAGTTGCCTGCCTTGTCACCAGCTACCAGTAGTAATGCAATTCTTGATTTGGTAAAGCAGTAAAGAATTCGAATTGCAGAATTGCTGGACGAAGTGATCCTTAGCTCCTTGAGATTTCGAATCTTTGAATTTGCGATTGAGTCAGCTAACGGCCTTCCAAGACTGGGGCCTTCTGCACTAAGGACTGTCAAAACCATATCAATCCGTTCCTGAACCTCGAGTGGCTGAGCCTCTAGGAATTCAGCCACTTGCTCGCTCATTTGTATCTCCCAAGAAGGCATATACAAAATCCCGTCTTTCCATGGTATTACTTATAGGTAATACCTACCAGCAGCAGAAATTTGATTGTTGGCGCCATCCAAAAGGTGGCTTGGCTCAAGCTAAGGGGCATTGAGTTCAGCGAGGTTGGGAGCGTTCGAAATTGTGCAGAACTTGTGGCTTTGGCGAAGGGGACTGATTGCCGAAAATTGACACCCGTTCCAAGCTTTAGAATTGAGGTTGACTCCCCGTGCGGCGTCATCTTGGTGAACTCCCCCAGGATCGAAAGATAGCAAGGGTAGCTGGGCTCTGATGGGTGTGCGGGGGGTCTTTTTATTGGTCTGTCGTACAAAGGAGCTAGGTTAGAAAAGTGAATCAAGCCCTTTACCGTCGCTATAGACCTGAAACCTTTGCCGAACTTATTGGGCAAGCTCAAGTCACTGCTCCTTTGATGACAGCGCTTAGAACCGACCGGGTAAATCACGCTTATTTGTTTTCTGGACCTAGAGGTTGCGGTAAAACAACCTCGGCAAGAATTCTCGCTCGCTGCCTAAACTGTGCCGAGGGCCCAACCGATACACCATGTGGCAAGTGCGCAAGTTGTATTGAGCTCTCTCGTGATGGGTCAGGCTCTCTAGACGTAGTAGAAATTGACGCAGCCAGCCACAACGGTGTTGATGATGCCAGAGATCTTCGTGAGCGAGCAATCTTTGCTCCAGCAAGAGATAGATTCAAGATCTTCATTCTCGATGAGGCTCACATGGTGACCCCACAGGGTTTCAATGCTCTTTTGAAGATTGTGGAAGAACCACCAGCCCACGTGAAGTTCATTTTTGCTACCACCGAACCTGAAAAGGTTATTGGAACCATCCGTTCCAGAACTCACCACTATCCGTTCCGGTTAGTCGCTCCAGCAGAAATGCTGGATTACCTAGAAGAAGTTTGCGCCACCGAAAAGGTAAAACCAGCACCAGGGGTGCTGACCCTAGTTGTTCGAGCAGGCGGTGGCTCAGTTCGAGATTCACTATCTCTTTTGGATCAACTTATCGCCGGTTCTGAACTAAAGTCGGGCTCAGCTGAGATTGAGTATGACCGCGCAGCGGCCCTTCTTGGATACACCCACGCCAACTTGCTTGATGAGGTTGTCGACGCCTTTGCCACCCAGAACTCATCGCTGGTGTTCTCAAGCGTTGACAAGGTGATTCAGTCAGGCCAGGACCCGAGACGGTTTGTTGAAGATCTTCTAGAAAAACTAAGAGATCTAATTGTCGTTCTCTCGGTTGGCGACGAGGCCAAGTCAGTACTAAGAGGCATAGCACCAGCGGAGCTTGAAAAAATGGGCCTGCAGGCAATGAGCTTTGGAATGGCAGAGCTAACTCATGCTGCAGGAGCAGTTGCTAACGCACTTACTGAAATGTCAGGCGCCACCAGCCCCAAGCTTCAGCTTGAGTTGATGTGTGCGAAGGTTCTTGTTCCTGCAAGCGATAAAACCGAAGTTGGATCACTGGCTCGAATCGAAAGACTAGAGCGTCGCATGGGGGTTGCTCCCGCAGCAGAACCAGTGAGCGCTCCGGTTGCAACCCCAGCCCTAAGTGTTGCTGCGCCAAAAGTCGCCCCTGCTGCTCCAAGAGCTGAAACTCCGCAGCCTGCAAAAGCTGCAGCTGCTCCGGTAGCCAAACCTGTGGCTGGTTCTGTTCCTGCTGTAACCCAGCAAGTGTTGATGAGTGCTTGGGCGGAAATAATCGGCCAGGTCAAGAAGGAATCTAGAGCTGCTTGGATGGTTGCCTTCACACTTACTGTCATGGATCTAACTGACGATGTTCTTACCTTAAAGTTCTTGAGTCAAAAAGATCTTGATTCGTTCAAGGCAGATAGCCGATCAACAGATGCATTGCGCAAAGCAATCTTTGCAGTTCTTGGAATTCAAGTGAAGTTCCGCCCACACATCGAAGAAGGTGCCGAAGTTGCTTCGGTGACCGAGCAGGCAGAGCCTGCCACTACTGTTATTACAGTTGTTGAACAAGAAGTGGGCGAAGTTTCGGAGCCTAAGAGTGCACCTGAATCAAGAAACTCCATGGTGAATGAAGAAGCTAGATATGGTGAATCGTTGCTTCGTGAAGTGCTGGGTGCTGAACCCATTCAAGATCCAAAAGCTGGCGGTCGCTAGATGTATGAAGGTGTAATCCAGGAGCTTATTGATGAGCTTGGAAGGCTTCCTGGAGTTGGACCTAAATCTGCGCAGCGGATTGCCTTTTACCTTTTGCAGGCTGACGAAGATCAGGCCATCAAGCTAGCTCAGGTACTGACTGAGGTTCGCGAGCGAGTTCGCTTTTGTGAGCAATGTGGCAACGTAGCTGAGCAAGAACTTTGCAACATCTGCCGTGACCCGAGGCGCTCTAAGGCAAGTATTTGCGTGGTTGAAGAATCCAAGGATGTTCAGGCCATTGAGCGAACCAGGGAATTCAAGGGTTTGTATCACGTGCTGGGTGGGGCCATTAGTCCAATTGAAGGAATCGGCCCCGACAACCTGCGCATCAAGGAACTAGTGGCAAGACTTGCTGATCCAGACATAAAAGAAGTAATTATTGCTACCGACCCAAACTTGGAAGGTGAAGCAACCGCCACATATCTAACCAGGATGCTTTCTCCGATGGGGATTACTCTTTCTCGCCTAGCTTCTGGGCTTCCGGTTGGCGGAGACTTGGAATATGCGGACGAGATAACTCTTGGTCGAGCCTTTGAGGGCAGAAGGACAGTCAGCTAGACTTGAATTCTTGCCTCACTGATCGAGGCAATCTCCCAAAAACCCCAGGAGCATCCGTTGGCACTGATTGTTCAGAAGTTCGGCGGATCATCCGTGGGCGATGCTGAAAAAATTAAACTAGTAGCCAAAAGAGTTATTGAAACTCACCGTGCGGGGAATCAGGTAGTAGTAGTTGTTTCGGCCATGGGAGACACCACCGATGATCTTTTGGAATTAGCCAAAAACGTTACGGATAATCCGGAAGATACCCCAAGAGAACTGGACATGCTGCTCACCGCAGGTGAGCGCATCTCCGTTGCACTGCTATCTATGGCGATTAACTCAATGGGTGAAAAATCAAGATCTTTCTCTGGCTTGCAGGCTGGAATCATTACCGACTCAACCTATGGAAATGCCCGTATCGCTGAGGTAACCCCGGACCGCGTTCAAGAGGCGATCGACAACGGTGAAATCGCCATTGTTGCGGGTTTTCAAGGTTTTGACCCAACCAGCGGGGACATAACAACTCTTGGTCGCGGTGGTTCGGACACTACGGCGGTGGCGCTAGCTGCTGGCCTAAACGCTGATGTTTGTGAGATTTACAGCGATGTGGATGGTGTGTACACCGCCGATCCGAGGTCTGTTCCAAGAGCTAAAAAGATCGACGCAATTGATATTGAGTCCATGTTGGAACTTGCCGCTGCAGGGGCCAAGATTTTGTATATCAGGGCCGTGGAATTTGCCAGGCGCCATAAAGTGAATCTTCGGGTTCGCTCTACTTTTACTGCTAACCCCGGCACTACCATTTATTCGAGCGGAGAAACCATGGAAGAGTCAATAGTCGCAGGCGTTGCGGTCGATCAGAGCCAGGCCAAGATCACTGTAGTGGGTATTCCAGACGTTCCCGGCAAGGCTGCCGAGTTATTTACCGTAGTTGCCAAAGCCGGCATCAATATCGATATGATCGTGCAAAACGTGGCTGTCTCCAACACCAAGCTAAGCGATATTTCTTTTACCCTTTTGGCTGAAGATCTGAAAAAGGCCCTCGATGCCCTTGAAGCGGAAAAATCCAACATGGGCTTTGCTTCATTGCAGTTTGACGAGAGTATCGGAAAACTTTCAGTTGTTGGCTCAGGGATGAAAACTCATTCCGGTGTTTCTGCAACGCTATTTGGCGCTTTGGCTAAAGCCAGCATAAACATCGAAATGATTTCCACTTCTGAGATTCGCATTTCAGTAATTACCCGTAGCGATCAAGTGCTTGAAGCAGCAAAGGTTGTTCACAGTGCCTTTGGTCTTGATGGCGACAGTGAAGCTGTTGTTCACGCGGGAACTGGGAGGTAACTTGTCCAAGAAACCGAACCTAGCTCTGGTTGGAGCCACCGGCGCTGTCGGCACCGTGATGGTTTCAATTATCAACGAGCGTGAAAACATCTGGGGCGAGATTCGACTAATTGCCTCGAAAAAATCTGCTGGGAAAAAGATAAAGGTTCACGGCCAGGACCTAAGCGTTGTTGAGCTGACTCCTGAAGCATTTGATGGTATCGACATTGCAATGTTCGATGTTCCAGATGAGATTGCAGAAATTTGGGCACCTGTTGCAGTTCAGCATGGTGCGGTTGTAGTTGATAACTCAGCGGCGTTCCGGATGAACGATCAAGTGCCACTCGTTGTCCCAGAGGTAAACCCCGAGCAGACAAAGAACCGGCCAATTGGAATAATCTCTAATCCCAACTGCACAACATTGACGATGATGGCCGCCCTTGGAGCTTTGCATGCCAAGTGGCAGCTAACCGAACTTGTTGTTGCAAGTTACCAGGCTGTTTCTGGTGCGGGTGCTGCAGGGGTAGATCAACTACAGAAAGAATTAGCTACTGTTGCCAACGATCCGCTTGCTGGAACCAGAAGCGGAGACGTTGGAAAGCTTTTGCAATCGGCTGGTCTAAACCAGGCCGATTCGCTTTGGTCAGTCCCGATTGCGCTAAATGTTATTCCCATGGCTGGATCTCTAAAGGCTGGAGGACACTCTTCTGAAGAGATGAAAGTTCGAGACGAGTCCAGAAAAATTCTAGGAATTAAAGACCTAAAGGTAGCAGCCAGCTGCGTTAGGGTTCCGGTTCAGGTGTCTCACTCGCTAGCTGTCCATGCTACTTTTGCCAGGCCGCTTACTGTAGCCCAAGTGCAGGCGGAGCTCGAGGCATCTCCAACTGTTGTGCTTATGGACGACCCCGAAAACGGCATCTACCCAACACCAAACCATGTAGCTGGCCAGGATCCAACCTTTGTTGGAAGGGTAAGGCAGGCCTTGGACTTTGAAAACTCAATCGACATGTTTGTGGTGGGTGACAACCTAAGAAAAGGCGCCGCCTTAAATACTTACGAGATTGCCGAGTTGGTTGCCAAAGAATTTTAGGTCTCGGCACTTAACTTGATTCTGATAAGTCACGGCGTGGATTGAGCAAGCTGTTTCAAGCCCAGTAGCTATCCTTGAGATATGGGACAAAAGGCAATTTCAATTGCATTACTGGTGCTATCTCTAAGCCTTTCCGGTTGCAGCGCAGAGACCACCCCAGAAAATCCCGATGGGGCACAGTCTCTTCCAACAATTGACCCAGCACTTATACCTCAAGAAGCTCCCGCTGATGTCGTAACGGTAGATCCAGACTTGTTCCTTGTTGACTACGGAGACATAATTTTTAAAGTTGGAACCGGACCCACCTGGTGCACACTTAGCGAATATGACAACATCGCAATCTGTGAACACAAGGAAACCGACGTTCGCTACGAACCCCTACCAGTTCCTGCCGATTGCATCTACACCTACGGAAATCAGATCAAGCTTCTCGGTTCACCAGCTGCTGGTGAAGAAATGGCTAACTTTACCTGTGCCAATTCCCCATACTCGGATGCGTCAACCTCTCCGGTTCTCGCCGATGGTGAACAGATAATCGCTTTTGGATTTAGCTGCTTTGTTCAAGGGGAAACTGCGCGCTGTGAGAATTCCACCGGCGAGTTTATTGTGCTTGGGCCAGACGCCTGGGCAAAAACTAGCTAGTCAATCTCAAGCAGAGTAATTAGCCTTACTTCTGGCCGGCAAAAGAATCTCACTGGCGCAAAAATAGAGTTCCCAAGTCCTGCCACCACGCTAAGAATCGAATTCTTCCCTTCAAAGCTCCAACCAGATGTTCCCCTGGCGAATTTATTTGGCAAATCGCTGTTGGTTGTCAGTGCTCCAATAATTGGAACTCTAACTTGACCACCGTGAGTATGCCCGGCAAAAATAAGTTCCGCTCCTCTAAGAGTCAGCCCTCGAAGAACTTCAAGGTATGGAGCGTGAGTAAGGCCAATGGTGAAAGATTGGCTTGCGGCAAGTTCAGATAAGTTACTCTTCCCGATGTGGTGATCATCAACCCCAATGAAGCGGATAGGGTTTCCCAAAACTTCGATGTTTACTACTTTGTTGTTTAGGTTATGCCAGCCGGCCTGCTCAAAAGCATTGGTCATCTTGGCAGTTTCAAGCTTTGCCGACTTGGGTTCCTTTGAGGCTTTGAAGATGTAACTGATTGGGTTCTTTGGGGCCGGAGCGTGGTAGTCGTTGGAACCATTAACGAAAACTCCTGGCTTTTCTAAAAGTGGCTGGAGACACTCAAGTAATGGCTCTATAGCCTTGGTGTGACCTAGGTTGTCTCCAGTGTTGACCACCAGATCAATGTGATCCTTTGCCAAACCTTTGATAAAGCGTTGCTTGTTTTTCTGCCAAGGGGCTAGATGGATATCGCCGATTTGAAGAACTCGAATTGCGCTACTACCTTTGGGAAGCACCTTGATGGACTCTTGCCGGACAACAAAAAGCTGACGCTCGATAGATATTGACCAAATTCCAATTGCAACAACGGCAAGCGCTATCCAGGTACCGGCCAGCTTAAGGGCCTTTGCTAATTATTAACAGGATGGCCCCAAGAACCTCTGCTGACGAACCTGCAGCCGGGTTAGTTCCAACGACGTTACCGGCAGGAATCGTTGACGAAGTTACGAAGAATTGCGACTGGCTTGGCTGTGGTTCAGTTACCGCCGAGAACCCTGCAGCTAAAAGCCTGGCTTTGGCGTCGTTGACACTCAAACCTGAAACATCCGGGACCACAACGGTTCCACCACGGCTAATTGAAATAGTCACCACAGTTCCAAATGGCAATGCTGCACCGGCTGGGAAGCTTGCGGCTGCGACTGTTCCTACCGGGTTTGCTGAAGCGACAGTCACATCAGATAACACGGGAGTTAGGCCAACATCTCTAAGCATTTGCTGTGCCACATCTGGCGGCAGTGCATTGATATCAGGCATGGTGATACTGGAGCCACCAAGATACATCGCAGGAGGTGATGGGAATGCCTCGCCGGGGTAAAGTTCGTTGGCAAGAGTCATGATGGTCCGCCAGATCTCATGTCTGATTACTCCACCAGGGGTGCCATCTACCGAAACACTTGTTACGTTTTGAGTTCCGGAAACATTTCCTACCCAGGTAGCAGTGGCAACCTTAGAGGAGAATCCGGTCATCCAAGTGTGAACCATACGGTCGGTAGTTCCTGTTTTACCAGCAAGTGGGACCCCATCATCGGTCTTGGCGCGGCCTCCGGTACCACCGTTCATAACTCCCTGGAAAGCG
The DNA here is from genome assembly GCA_044338175.1 of Rhodoluna sp. Classification (GTDB taxonomy): domain Bacteria; phylum Actinomycetota; class Actinomycetes; order Actinomycetales; family Microbacteriaceae; genus Rhodoluna. Next base: position 11,908 of record JBIIME010000020.1, on the reverse strand, counting down.
TAATTGGCGGCAGCGGCCACCTCGGAACTTACCGCCCGGTTGCACTCAGTGGTAGGAATCTTCATTTCCACGCCGGTAGATCTAACTACTACGCGATCGATTGCCACTGGTGAACAGTAAACTCCGTCGTTAGCAAATCCTGCCATAGCGGCTGCCATAGTGAGAGGTGAAAGCTCATTGGTTCCAAGAATCGAAGCCTGAACGTACAACAGCTCATTGCCATCAGCACGCTTTACTCCGAATCCTTGAGCCATGTCTCTAATGTCACAAAGATCTAGATACGAAGCCATGCTGGCATAGGCCGTGTTGATGGACTGGGTGGTTGCTCCCAATGCGCTGACGTTCAGGAACTCCGCGCTTCCAGAGTTCTTAGGATCCCACTCGCCAACAATTCCACCACAGCGCGCGGAGAAGTCTTCGGCTTGCCAAATTCGACGTTGAGCATCAACCTGATCGCCTAGTAAGAATCCTTTTGTTAGCCACTCGGCCAAAACGAAGACCTTGTAAGTGGATCCAGTCTGGAATCCAGAGGAGCCCCCGAAAGCCTTGTCCGTGGAATAATTCACGCTGGTGGTGGTCGGGTCTTCGTCCACCTGCTGGTCAAAGATTCGGTTTTGGCTCATCGCCAAAACTCTTCCTGTTCCAACCTCAACTGAGACTGAGGCAGTTCCAAGATTCCAGCGGTTATCAATTGGCAACTCTGCCTTGACCGCGTCGTCGGTTGTGTTCTGTAAAGCGATGTCCATGGTTGAGTAAATCTCAAGGCCACCACGACGCAGTGTGACTTCACGGTCTTCAAGGGTAGGTCCAAACTCATCGTTGTTTCTAACCACCCAAACCACGTAGTCACAGAAGTAAGCGGTTTGCTGGTTTGCCTCACAACCGGTGTTAGTTGGAGTGATGTTTGGAGTGATTGGCTCTGCTTTATAGGTTTCTGCCTCGGCTGCAGTTATGTAACCCTCGTCACGCATGTTGTTGATTACGTAGTCTCTTCGAGTTTTACCCGCTTCGAGGTTGTCGGGATTATCTGGACGGTAGGCGTTTGGTGCTCTGAGCATGGCAGTTAGCAAGGCAGCTTGCGGGACTGTTAGGTCCTTGGCACTGACTCCGAAGTAGTAATTGGAAGCCGACTCAATACCGTTGATGCGGTTTCCAAAGAATGACAAGTTCAGGTAACCAGCAAGAATGTCTTTCTTAGAAGTCACTGACTCCAGAGCGATTGCCAGGCGGATCTCACGAATCTTGCGGTCGATTGTGGTGACGGTCGCGGCTTCAATAGCAGCTTCGTCGCCGGCTAGGTTTGCTGCCTCAATCAAAGTGTTCTTCACGTACTGCATTGTGATGGTTGATCCACCAGGGCCAGATAGTCCAGTTGTTGCAACACCTAGGGTGGCCCTAACGAGCGCGATAATGTCAACTCCACCGTGCTGGAAGAACCTGGGGTCCTCGGTAGCAATGACGGCGTTGATCATGTTCGGGCTCATGTCTTCATAATCGATCGAGACCCGGTTTTCATGGTAGAAACTGGCTAGCGCTACAGGCTCGCCATCCAAGTTTCCATACAAAGTGGAGGTCTGGGAGGCGTTTACTGGCTTGATGTATTCAGGCAAACCTTCAAATGCGACCACTCCGGCCGAGGCGGCATAGCCAGCCACTGCGGCAAGGGGAGTAATAAGTGCGAAAGTCAGTAGGCCGGCAATAGCGCTCAGGCCAAAAAGTCTTCCGATTAATTTGCGCATGGGGAAAGCCACACCTTTCATGAGAATAGACTTAAGGTTACTATCAAATGCTGAGAGCAGGCTGACCATGCAAAAGTGGGAGTACATAACAACCCCCCTAATCATCCATAACACCACTCAAATCCTCAATAATTGGGGCTCCGAGGGCTGGGAATTGGTCCAAATCGTCACCGGCCCAGAAGGTGGCCTAGTTGCATACTTCAAGCGCCCGGTGAGCTAAATGTCCCAAATAGAGAAGAGAATCATCGATTTGGGCTTTGTTCTTCCAGAAACATCCAAGCCGCTAGCGGCCTACATTCCTGCCGTTCAATCCGGAAACCTGGTCTTTACCTCTGGCCAGCTGCCCATGATTAATGGCAGCTTGGCCGAAACCGGCAAGGTTGGCGGATCCGTCTCGCCAGAGCGAGCCAAGGAACTAGCTACCGTCTGCGCTCTAAACGCGCTCGCGGCAATAAAGACCGTAATTGGCGATCTCGACAAGATTAAGCGAGTAGTTAAAGTAGTCGGATTCGTATCCTCTACTCCCGAGTTCTCTGGTCAGCCAGGAGTAGTAAATGGCGCCAGCGAATTGTTGGGCGAGGTATTCGGGGATAAAGGAATCCACGCCAGAAGCGCAGTTGGGGTTGCGGTGCTCCCCTTGGACGCTCCAGTGGAACTAGAACTTATCGTCGAGGTTTAGCTTCTAGCTGTGAAACTTGCCGTCGATGACACTCATCACGGAAGTATCGGCCAGAGTCGTAACATCTCCGACTGGTCTTCCTTCAGCCACGTCCCTAAGTAGTCTTCGCATGATCTTTCCAGATCTAGTTTTTGGCAGCTCGGCAACCACCATGATTTGTCTTGGCTTCGCGATCGGTCCAATCATTTTTGAGACATGCTCCCTGAGAAATGCTGCAACTTCTGATTCGGTTCCTGCAATGGCAACTTGATCAGCTCGCAAAATAACAAAGGCAACAACCGCCTGGCCGGTTGTTTCATCACTTGCACCAACTACTGCTGCCTCTGCAACAAACGGGTGAGACACAAGAGCTGATTCGATTTCTGATGTTGAGAGACGATGTCCTGAAATGTTCATGACATCGTCCACTCGACCAAGAATCCAAATGTCACCATCGCCATCGAGCATGGCTCCATCGCCGGCGAAGTACTTGCCAGGGTATTGAGACCAGTAAGTTTCGATAAACCTTGCAGGGTCTTTCCAAATCCCGCGAAGCATCGAAGGCCACGGTTCGGTCAAGGTCAGGTAGCCTCCGCCGGAAGTTATCTTCTCTCCTGCCTCGTTAACTACCTGATAGCTGATTCCAGGAACTGGCACTTGGGCAGAACCTGGCTTGGTGGCTGTTACTCCTGGCAGCGCTGAGATCATGATGGCTCCGGTTTCGGTCTGCCACCAGGTATCGACAATCGGGCAGTTGTTTCTTCCGATTGCCTCTCGGTACCACATCCACGCTTCTGGGTTTATTGGTTCGCCAACAGAGCCTAGAACTCGAAGAGAGCTTAGGTCGTACTTGTCTGGAATCTCGCGACCGTGCTTCATGAAGGTGCGGATAGCGGTTGGGGCTGTATAGAAGATGCTCACTTTGTATTTTTCTATGATTTGCCACCAGCGGCTCCAGTCTGGAGTGTCCGGGGTACCTTCATATATGACCTGGCTGACTCCATTAGTTAATGGACCATAAACCACATATGAGTGTCCAGTGATCCAGCCAACATCCGCGGTGCACCAGTAAACGTCAGTTTCTGGATGAACATCAAAGAGTGCTTTGTGGGTGAAAGCCGCCTGGGTTAGGTAACCACCGGAAGTATGCAAGATACCTTTTGGCTTGCCGGTGGTACCGGATGTGTACAAAATAAACAGCGGGTTCTCTGCCTCAAAGCCTTGAGCTTCATGCTGATCAGAAGCACCACCGACAACATCTTCCCACCACAGATCTGTTTTGGCATTCCAGGCAACTTCGTTGCCACCGCGTCTTAGAACTAGAACGTGCTCAACACTCGGGCAAGCACCAGCTGCAATCGCCTCATCCACTGCTGGCTTTAGAGGCAGCACTTTACCTTTTCTATTTCCACCATCGGCTGTCACAACAAGCTTGGCCTCGGCGTCATTGATTCGACTGCGAAGTGACTCGGCTGAAAAGCCACCAAAGATAACCGAATGAATAGCTCCTAGGCGAACGGTTGCCAGCATCGCAATTACCGCCTCTGGGACCAGAGGCATATAAATGGCCACTCGATCTCCCTTAGAGACCCCCAAAGAAGCAAAAGCATTGGCTGCCTTTTTGACCTCGGTTAGTAGCTGGGAGTAGGTGATTTGAGAGCTGTCTCCGGATTCACCTTCAAAGTAAAGGGCAACTTTGTCACCCTTTCCGGCAAGAACGTGGCGATCGAGGGCGTTGTAACAAACGTTTAGTTCGCCGTCCTCGAACCACTTGGCAAAGGGCGGGTTTGTGAAGTCCAGGGTTTTAGTGAAGGGCTTGTGCCAGTGAAGCTCGCGAGCTTTGTCTGCCCAGAAGCCCAGGCGGTCTTTGGAGGCTTGGTCATAGAGCTCTTTTTTGGCTACTGCTTGGGAAGCAAACTCCTGGGTAGGAGGAAAGCTTCTAGATTCGTGCAGAAGATTCTCGATGTCTGACTGGTTAGGCGCCATTGCCAACTCCTTCTAACTCACTGGTAATAATGACACAAATGAGCTTTTAGGGACTAATCCCTGCCTAGAATAAAGCGTCGGTAATTTATTACTGACTTGTGATAGTTAGATTCCCCCAATCGCTATCACCAGGCGGCAGGTTTTCCCCAAAACCTGCCGCCCCCTTATTTATCCACATTTTCCCTCCAACCCCACACAGCAGCGCTGGCTTGGCTGATTGTTAGTGGGTGGAAACTCAACTACCTACTTGGCTACTTGAACTCATCGATAACGAGCATGTCACCGACATCTTGCTAAGCGAATCTCAGTGCCTAATTGACTACGGAAGAGGGTTAGAGAAGCTAACAAATTTTGAATCCTCCGAGTCAGAGTTGTCTGCACTTGCACGAGAGCTAATTGAGTTAGGCGGCAGAAGGCTAGATCTTGCAAATCCATTTGCCGATGTTGGTTTACCCGGTGGGCTAAGAGTCCATGCGGTTCTAAAATCTGGCTGCAGTGAGCAGACTTTGATATCTATAAGGCTGCACCAGGCCAACAAATTCTCACTCCAGGAATTGTTTTGCTCGCTTACCGCATCCCCAATCCAACAAACAATTATTCGAGAGATTGCGGACTCTGGCGAGAGCTTTCTAATTTCAGGTCCGACCGGTTCTGGAAAAACCACTCTCCTTCGAGCGATGCTTAGTGCCAATAGTGAAAGAGTCATTGCGGTGGAGGATGTCACCGAGTTAGCTGACGAAGAGATTATCTGCCTGCAATCAAGAGCCATCAATGTAGAGGGCCAGGGCAGGATCACCTTGGAGCAGTTAGTGCGTGAAGCGCTTCGGATGAGGCCCGACCGATTAGTTGTTGGTGAGGTTAGGGGCTCGGAGCTAATGGCCATGCTCCAGGCACTTAATACGGGCCATCGCGGAGCAACTACCCTCCATGCCAATAACCTCTTTCAAGTTCCAGAGAGACTTTCCACCATCAAGGCAGATCTAGCAATCTCCGATATGGCTTATTTTAAAATGGTTGCCGCAGCTTTTGATTGGGTGATTTCTCTAGAAGCAAAAGCTGGCACTAGAAGAGTTTCAGGGATCGGTAAGTTTGCCATCGAAGCTGGTGAGCTAGTTGTGAAAGATCACCAACCACGACAAAAGCTTGCACTGGCATGAGCGCGGAGCTAGCTGTGATGGAAATAACCGCTCTGCTTCGTTCTGGAACGAGCGCAAAGGTAGCCAAGAAGCAATTGCAAGCAAAAGAACTATCTGAGTTTCAATTAAAGCAATTTCATTTCATTTGGGAAGTCGCCACCGAGTCAGGTGGTCACTTAGGACTAGCCCTTGATCGACTCACAGAAGTTTTCAGGGCTCAGCAAAGACAGGTTGCGGAATTGGGTATTGCATTTGCCTCTCCCAAGGCAACTGCCAACCTAATCTTGCTGCTTCCAGTTGTCGCAGTGATCTTTTCAGAACTACTTGGCCTTTCAGCACTTGGTGCTTCCTTAGGGTCAGCGCTAGGAGTGATATCAATTGGCCTAGGACTGATACTTCTAATAGTTGCCAGAATTAGTTCGCTGCGAATGCTCGAGAAGGCAAAACCTCGCGAAGCTGACCCTGGGGCTTTCTTGGATGCGGTGGTAATTGGACTATCCGCAGGGCTTAGCCCAAGAACTGCAGCTGCACTTGCCCGGACCAAATCTATGCAGCAGTTTTCAGAGGATGCGCCAGCAGATCAGCTAACTATTTTTTGGGACGCCGTGAAAGTTTCCGAGAAATCGGGAATTGCACTGAATGGATTACTGCTGGCACGAGCAGATACTCTGCGCCATAGGCTTTGGAGCAACCAGCGATCAAGCCTTGCCAAGCTTTCGGTTTCGCTTCTTATCCCACTTGGTTTAGCCGCCCTGCCAGCCTTCATATTTTTAGCCGTGGTCCCAGTTGGGATAGGGCTCTTTAGCGCCATATAAAAAGGAGAGAAATGAACTGGAAATCAGAAGAGGGTGCCGCCACCGCCGAATATGCCATTGCCACCATGGCAGCGGTGGGCTTTGCGGGATTACTGGTAGTAATCATGAGAAGCGATGAGGTAAAAACCATCCTTTTTGACCTGGTCCGATCAGCCCTTACTTTTGGTGCGAGCTAGTTCCTCTCGGGGAAGCGTGACGGCGGAACTTGTCCTAACGCTTCCGGCAGTCATTCTAATTATGATCATCGCGATAGCAGCGATGAGTTTGCAATCTACAAAGCTTCAATTGATAAATGTTGCGGCAATGGTTGCAAGTGCGGTGGCTAGGGGAGAGTCAGCTGAGCAAATAGATCAATTAGTGGCAACAGCTGGAGAGAAAGTTCAATTTGAATTAGAAGAACTCGAAGACTCGATTTGCGTGAAATTAAGTGTTGCAGCACCGATTGCTGGCATTGAAATCGGTTTTCTGGAATTAGTAGAGAAGCAGTGCGCAAGAGCCGTGGGGCAGTGAAAAATGATCATGGAGCGGGAACTATTCTCGCAATTTCGATTCTGATTGTATTTTTTGCTCTGTTTGCTGCTTCATCGCTAGTTAGCGCGCAATTACTGGGATTTACTAGGCTGCAGGCCACAACAAATTCGATTGCGCTGGCTGCAGCTGATGCACTTAGAGGTGTATCCACAGGTAATCCGTGTATTGTGGCTAAAGATATTGCTAGCAATAGCCAGCTAGTTCTGGAACGATGTCGTATTGTCGGTTTCGAGGTCTTTATCGAAACCAACTCGGAAACGTTGGGGATTGTGCATAAAGCACGAGCCAGGGCGGGACCAGGGGAATGATTTAGGAGATTGATGCCAAAAGGTAACAAGCTAGTGATCGTTGAGTCGCCTGCCAAGGCGAAGACGATTGCCAAGTACCTAGGCGATGACTACACAGTCATGGCTTCGATTGGCCACATCCGGGACCTTATTGACCCAAAGAACTTACCTCCAGAAGAAAAGAAGAAAAAAGGTTCTTTAGCCAAATTTTCAATTGACATCGAAAACGACTTTGAGCCCTATTACGCAATCTCCGCTGGAAAGAGCAAAACCGTGGCCGAGCTCAAGAAGGCTCTAGCCGAGGCGGATGAGCTGTTTCTAGCAACCGATGAGGACCGCGAGGGAGAGGCCATCGCCTGGCACCTATTGCAGGTTCTAAAGCCCAAGGTTCCAGTGAGCCGAATGGTCTTTCATGAAATCACCAAGCAGGCCATTCAAGACGCACTTTTGAACACCAGAGAAGTTGACCAAAACCTGGTACAGGCTCAAGAAACCCGAAGGGTGGTTGACCGTCTTTACGGCTACGAAGTTTCTCCGGTTTTGTGGCGCAAGATCAACCGAGGTCTAAGTGCTGGTCGTGTGCAATCTCCCGCAATGAGATTGGTAGTTGAGCGCGAACGCGAACGCATGGCATTTGTTTCTGGTAGCTATCACGATGTCAAGGCACTATTTACTACCGACAAGAACAAGGAGCAGGACTTTGAAGCCAAGCTCACCTTGATTGACGGCAAGAAGATTGCTTCGGGAGATTCGTTCAACGACAAAGGTGAGATGAAAGACGGAGTCTTGCTTTTAGATCAAGCTGCTTCTGAAGCTCTAGCCGAAGCGATGAGATCAAAAGACGTCAAGGTAAAGGTTGAATCGGTAGAGTCCAAGCCCTCAACCAGAAAGCCGGCTGCACCATTTACTACCTCCACCTTGCAGCAGGAAGCTTCTAGAAAGCTACGGATGTCTGCGAAGCAGACTATGGACACCGCGCAGAGTTTGTATCAAGAAGGACACATTACTTATATGCGTACTGACTCACCAGTTCTTTCGACTCAGGCGATTCAAGCAGCCAGAGCATTAGCTATTGAAATGTTTGGTAAAGATTCCGTTCCAGATTCACCAAGAATCTACACCGGCAAGAACAAGAACGCGCAAGAAGCGCACGAGGCAATTCGTCCCGCTGGAGAAACATTCTTGCACCCAAGCGATTTGCCAATGACCATGTCCACCAGGTCAAAAGATCTTTACGAGTTGATTTGGAAAAGAACCATGGCGTCTCAGATGTCAGATGCCAAGGTCTCAACAACCACCGCAAAGATTTCAGTTTCCCCTGTCGCAGATGGCAAGTCAGCCGAATTTAGCGCTTCTGGAACTGTAGTTATTTTCAAGGGGTTCATGGCTGCCTACGAAGAAGGTAGGGATGCATCCCGCGAAGAAGAACAATACGAAGAGCAAGAATCTAAGCTTCCCTCTCTTGAGGTAGGTCAGGCCCTTTCGGTAGTTGAAGTAACCGCCAAGGATCACCAGACCTTGCCACCAGCTAGGTACACCGAGGCAAGCCTTGTTAAGGCGTTGGAAGAAGACGGTATCGGAAGACCTTCCACTTACGCTGCTATTTTGTCCACCATCATCAACAAAGGCTACGTAGTAAAGCGCGGCCAGGCTTTGGTACCCGAGTGGATTGCATTTACCGTGACCAGGTTCTTGGAAGAAAACTTCGTCAAATTAGTTGATTACGCTTTCACCGCTCAGATGGAAGAAAACCTAGACCAGATCGCAGCCGGAGAAATCAACCGCAGCGAATGGCTAAAGAAGTTCTACTTCGGAACTGATTCTGAAGATGGCCTACACGATACAGTGCAGAACGTTGGCGACAGCGATCCAAAGGCTGTGAACTCGATTTACCTAGCCGACAACATCACGCTTAGAACTGGAAAGTATGGCCCATACATCGAGACCATGGTTGAGCCAGGTAGCGAAGGAGCCGATGAAAACGGACGCAGAATTGTAAACATTCCAGAGGGCCTAGCGCCAGATGAACTCACTGTTGCCAAGGCCCAAGAGCTAATCGATGCACCGATTATCACTGACCGCGTTATGGGTCAAGACCCGCTTACCGGCTACGACATATTGTTCAAAGACGGCAGGTACGGACCTTACGTTTTACTTGAAGACCCAAATGCCGAGAAGCCAAAAACAGCTTCCTTGTTTAAGTCAATGTCTCCAGAGACCTTCTCTTTTGAAGAAGCGGTTTCACTTCTTTCACTACCTAGAACCATTGGTATCGACCCAGAAACTGAGAATCCAATCACCGCCCAGAACGGCAAGTTCGGTCCCTACCTCAAGAAGGGAACCGATTCCCGATCTCTTCAGAGTGAGGAACAGATCTTTAGCCTGACCCTGGAAGAAGCCCTCGAGATCTATAAGCAGCCAAAGTATGGCGGCCGCAGAACTGCTGCAACTCCTTTGAAAGAATTCGGTGAAGACCCAGCCAGCGGCTTGAACGTAGTTGCGAAGACTGGTCAGTTTGGTGACTATGTCACCGACGGCGCCATAAATGCCACCATTCCAAAGGATGAGAAGCTCGATGAACTAACTTCGGACCAGGCCTTTGAATTACTAGCCATCAGGCGTGAGAAACTAGGACTAGAGCCTGGTCAGGCAGCTCCAAAAGCTGGCCGAGCCAGCAAAAAGGCCGTTGCCCCGAAAAAGACCGTAAAGGCCGGAACTAGAAAGAAGAAATAGCGTGCCCGATACCACTGGAGTGTTTATATCCTTCGAGGGTATCGATGGCGTTGGTAAGTCCACTCAAGCTGATTTGATGCAAAGCTACCTTGCTGCCAAGGGATTAGAAGTTACTAGGACCCTTGAGCCAGGCGGATCCGATCTCGGCGTTGAAATTAGACATCTTCTATTGCACCGCAAGGGAGAAGTATCGGTTCGCTCAGAGGCACTTTTATATGCAGCCGATAGGGCCCATCATGTTGCAAGTGTCATCAGGCCAGCTCTTGCCAAAGGTCACATTGTTATTTCAGACAGGTTCCTTGACTCATCCGTTGCTTATCAAGGTGCCGGACGAGAGTTGGACCTAACAGAGGTGCGCAACCTATCGCTTTGGGCAGTTGATAACTTACTTCCAGATCTAACCGTGCTTCTGGATCTAGATGCCGGTGCCGCTTCCATTCGCCGAGGAAAAACCGGAGCAGAACCAGATCGACTAGAGAGCGAGAAGATTACTTTTTTTGAAGCAGCTAGAAACACATATCTAGAACTAGCCAAGAAAGAACCAAATAGATTCCACGTCGTTGATGCCAGCCAAGATCCAGATTCTATTTGGAAACTGATACAGCCTCGCTTGGACGCTTTGCTAGAAAGCAAAGGGCTTTGAATAAAGTGATGGAGTTTGAACCAATCTGGTCCGAACTCCTTGGACAACCAGAAGCGGTTTCTCAACTTCGCCAAGCAGTAGCAAACAAGGATTCAGGATTACAGCATGCTTGGCTCATTACCGGACCTCCGGGTTCTGGAAGGTCTAATGCTGCAGCCGCTTTTGCTGCGGCGCTGCTTTGTGAAGCAGGCGGCTGCGGAGACTGCAAGAGCTGTCGGATGGTTGGATTGGGGTCTCATCCCGATGTCACAGTGTTGGCAACCGAGAAGGTAATAATCTCAATCGAAGAAATTAGAAGCCTGGTTGCAGCTTCTTATTTTGGTGGATCAATCAGCAAATACCAGATCATGATCATCGAAGACGCGGACCGCATGGCCGAGCGCTCTTCCAATGTCTTACTGAAAACCCTCGAAGAACCACCAGCCGGAACAATCTGGATACTTTGTGCGCCTTCAGAAGCTGACATGCTTCCTACCATTCGCTCACGGGTGAGGCGAGTGGCTCTCAAGCAGCCTTCTAGTCAAACCGTGGCTGATTTATTGGTTGCAAGAGACGGCGTAAATCCATCGCTTGCTTTGCAGGTTGCGGCCGAGGCTCAAGGTCACATAGGTATGGCGCTTCGGCTTGCAACCAGTACCGACGCTAGGGCCAGAAGAAAAGAAACACTCATGGCCGCCATGCAAATCGATTCAATCCCAAAAGCAATGTTCACAGCTGAGCGCTGGTTAGAACTCGCGAGAAAAGACGCAGATGCACTAACTTCAGAAAAAGAAACTGAGGAGAAAAGTGCACTGCTTGCAACTCTTGGCATCCCAGAAGGTGGTGCAGTTCCTCCGGCCCTTAGAGCAGATGTAAAAGCCCTTGAGGAAGGTCAAAAAAGAAGAGCAACCAGAAGCCTGCGAGATGGCATCGACCGCATTCTGGTCGATCTAATGTCACTTTATAGAGATGTACTGATTGTTGAACTGGGTGCAGAAGCCCAGCTGGTAAATGCAGACCTTAGAAGCCAAATTCAAGAGCTAGCAGCAACTTCAACCGCGTCAGAGGTGATTACTAAACTCGAAGCACTAGCTCAGGCGAGAGTCCGAATAAGCTCTAACGTTCGAGACCTAATGGTTTTGGAATCGCTAGCAGTTGCACTTAGGAGAAAAAAGTGATTTTTGGAAAACTAGCCAAGCTAGTAGCTGCTGTTTCTGTTTCGGCATTAGTACTAGCTGGTTGTGCTCCTTCGGGACCGGAACCGATAGTTCCTGACTCTAGCGGTGCACCGGCAGGATTCAATGGGTATTACGAACAGCTAGTTGAATTTGAAGAGTGCGGCACAAGGCTTTTCTGCGCAGACGTAGCTGTCCCAATGGATTGGAATGATCCAACTAGCGA
>JBIIME010000019.1:0-22699 GCA_044338175.1 Rhodoluna sp. | reverse complement strand
TTGGTTTCCTACTTCTTCTTTTTCTGGTCTTTTTTGGCCCGTTTCTTTGAAACTGGCTGTTCTCTTTGGGCCTTCTCGGCGGCTTCGGCTGCCGCTTGGGCGGCCTCTTCGGCTTCTTTTTTGGCCTGAAGTTCCTTTGGAAGCTTGCCTTTCTTGGCTAGGCGCTCGATACGGGCTTTATAAGCCGGAGAGCCTTCGGTTGGCATGTTGCGGATCACAATGAACTGCTGGCCCATGGTCCAAAAATTTGAAGTTAGCCAGTAAAAGATAACCGCGATAGGGAAGGAAACTCCCGAAATAACGAAGATTAGAGGGAACACATACAACAGGATCTTCTGGGTCTGCATGTATTGGCTGTTTTGGACATCAGGGTTCTGGTTCTTGGCGATGATCTGTTTCTGGGTAATGAATTGAGAGGCAGACATCAAAACCACCATGATTCCAGCCAAGATCTGGACCTCAATACCGGTAGCGGTCAAGAAGGTTTCGGAGAGCTTGGCCCCAAAGAATGTGGCGTCTGAAAACTGGGTAGCCAAGGTCGCGTTCATCAGGCCAACACCGGTTTTTTGAGCCTGGGCGTCGTTCAAAACGAAGAAAAGGCCTGTGAAGATGGGGATTTGGACCAAAATTGGAAGACAGGAGCTTAGGGGGTTGGATCCGGTTCTTTTGTATAGATCCATCTGCTCTTTGGCAAATTTCTCTCTGGATTCACGGTCATTTTTGCCCTTGTATTTCTTCTGCAGCTTCTGAAGCTCCGGCTGGACCAGCATCATGTTTCGCTGAGATTTAATCTGCTTAACAAATAGGGGGATTAGGGCCGAACGGACCACCAAAACGAGGCCAACAATGGCCAAAACCCAGCTAAGACCAGACTCTGGGGCAATGCCGAAGAAAGCAAAAAGGGAGTGAAAACTGACCAAAATCAGCTCAATTACCCACTTGATTGGAAATAGTAGATCCATCTAATTACCTTCCCTGGGGCCTTGTTGAAACAAAGCCGTTTTCTAAAACTAAAAACCTCTGGTTTGAGGGCTTGACCTGGTCAATGCCCCCTTGGGACCAAGGGTTGCATCTGACAATCCTTGCCGCTGTCAACACGCTACCAACAATCACTCCCCGCTGTTGGATTTGGCCTAAGCCATAAGCCGAACAGGTCGGGTAGTACCTACAAACATCCCCATAAAGCGGAGATATAAACTTCCGATACCCCTTGAGGAACAAAACAACTAGGTTCCTAGGAGCCAGCCAAATTGTCCACAAGATCTTCATTTCAGCCCGCAAACCTTCTCAAAGTCGGCGGAAAGCTGCTGAAAATCAAGTTCTGCACTGCCTGGGAGGGTCCTGAGCACAACCTGAGAGCCAGTTGGAAACGATTCCAATTGCTCCCTCACTAGGCTCCTAAGTCTTCTTTTCAGAAGGTTCCTCTTGACAGCTCCACCACTAGCCTTGGAAACAACGAACCCAAATCTTTTAGGTTCGGCTTCTTCAATTAGTCGGTAACCGACCAGATGGCTAGTGGATTGTTTTTTGCCGGCTCGCATGATTTTGCGAAAGTCATCACCACGAACTAGTCGGTTTGACCGATCCAGCATTTTGGTTTCTAGGCCGAAAGTTCTTTGCGGCCCTTACGACGACGTGCAGCCAAAATAGATCTGCCGGCGCGAGTTGCCATGCGAAGTCTGAAGCCGTGCTTTTTTGAGCGACGACGGTTGTTTGGCTGATAAGTGCGCTTGCTCATTTGAATACACTCCGAAAATTAATTTAGGAACCAGGTGAGTCGGCTAGTGGCCTTTAGTTTATTGGGCTGTTGGTTCCTTGCTACAGCGCAACCTCTCAAATCTAGAGCCTAGAGGGGTGTTTGGTCAAGTCGAAAACTGACTAATTTTTTGTGGAGAAAAAACCTTAGTCAATTGTTTCGATTTGCTTTTAATCCCAGTTTTCAGTTGAATACTTGTCTGGTGTTTCGATGTTTTCCACAGCCTCGTCATCGTGTGTAAAAGTGTGGAAAACTATTCAATCTAGAAAGGGGGATCCTAAATGAGTGAACTCGAAGAAGTTAACAAACAGTGGGCATCGGTTGTTTCTAGATTGACCACCAAGGGTTCCCTAAGCCCCCAGTTGATGGGTTTTTTGACCCTCGTTGAACCAAAGGGTGTCCTAGCAGACACCTTGTATCTTGAGGTTCCAAACGACCTGACCCGCGGGATGTTAGAGCAGCGCATTAGAACCGACATCCTCGATGTTTTACAAGAAGATGCTCTGATGGGCGGCCCAACCAACTTCGCCGTGGTGGTAAACCCAGACATTGAAGGCAAATCTAGTGTTTCTGAGACCCCGGAAAATGTCTTTCCGATTGGCTCAGCCCCATCCCTTCAAAGCGATGAATACCCGAGAAAAACTGGGTCAGTTGGGGTTGTTTTTGATACCAGGCTGAACCCCAAATACAACTTCGATAACTTCGTAACCGGGGGCTCCAACCGCTTTGCGCACGCCGCAGCTTTTGCTGTGTCGGAAACTCCAGCCAAGGCATATAACCCGCTATTTATTTATGGTGGATCAGGCCTTGGAAAGACCCACCTTCTTCACGCCATTGGGCACTATGCCTTAAGTCTTTATCCAAAAATCAAGGTTCGTTACGTTTCCTCTGAAGAATTCACCAACGATTTCATTAATGCCATCCAAAACAACCGCAGTTCTGCTTTTCAGGCCGAATATCGGGATATCGATGTTCTGTTGATCGACGACATTCAATTCCTGCAAGGAAAAGACCAGACCCAAGAGGCTTTTTTTCACACCTTCAACACCCTTCATGATCACAACAAGCAGGTGGTAATTACCTCTGATTTGCAACCAAAAGAGCTAACTGGGTTTGAGGAGAGAATGCTCTCTAGGTTTGAGTGGGGTCTAATAACCGATATCCAAGCTCCGGAGCTTGAGACCCGAATCGCCATCCTAAGGAAAAAGGCCGAAAACGAGAAAATTAAGGTCCCAGACGAGATCCTTGAATATATGGCTGCCCGAGTTGCCTCAAATATCCGAGAGCTTGAGGGCACATTGATTCGAGTGACTGCTTTCGCGGCCTTGAATAGGACCCGGGTCGATATGAACCTAGTTCAAACTGTCCTAAAGGACGTTGTCCCATTGGGGGAGCAGAACATTATTGTCCCAAACGACATCATCGCCGAGGTTTCCAAGTATTACTCAATCACCCCAAGTGACCTATTTGGGTCCTCGAGGCAGCAAGCTGTTGCCCAAGCCCGTCAGATTGCCATGTACCTAATTCGAGAGCAGACAAACTTGTCTCTTCCAAAGATTGGGCAACTCTTTGGAAACCGCGACCACACAACGGTTATGTATGCCAACAAGAAGGTCACCGACTTGATGAAAGAGCGCAGGGCGCTCTACAACCAGGTCACTGAGATCCTCAACAGGGTGAAGCAGAAGTCCCGTGGATAACCTGTGGATAAGTGTGGAAAGTGCCTAATTTTCCCCAAAAACCAACCTTCTAGATGGTTCAAATCAACAGGCTAGGTGGTTATACACAGGCTTATACACAACTGTGTAAACAAGTTTCAAAGATGTAGTTTTTAGGTAAATAAAGGGATATAGCTAGTTATCCACAGTTTCAACAGGGGTTAATGTGGTTATTACTTTAATTAGTTCTTAGAGAACCTATAACCCTTATAGAAATACTGGTCAAAAACCACGATCAGAATGTGTCAAGATTGAAGACCTACTAGGAGGGGAACCAATTGAAGTTTCAAGTCAATAAAGACGTTCTAAATGAGGCCGTGTCATTTGCGGTGAGATTACTCCCTCAAAGAACCACCCTCCCAATCCTTAGTGGAATCCTTATCGAGGCAGATGCCAATAACATCCGGTTATCGGTCTTTGACTACGACACCTCAGCCCAGGTGGAAATTCTGGCCAAGGTTGAGCAATCTGGAAGGGTCTTAGTTTCTGGCCGCCTATTGGCTGAAATCGTAAACAAACTTCCCAACTCTGTAGTGGACTTTTCAACCAATGGATCTAAAGTTCAAGTCAATTGCGGTTCTGCTAAATTCTCACTTCTAACCATGCCAATTGATGAGTACCCAACTCTTCCAGAAATTCCAGAAACCTCAGGTCAAGTTTCAGGTGAAGATTTTGCTTCTGCTATTTCTCAAATTTCTGTCGCGGCTTCCAAAGAAGACGTGACACCAGTTCTCACAACAGTGCTACTTGAAACCTCAAGTGAAAATATTTCTCTTGTAGCAACAGATCGCTACCGTGTTGCGGTTCAAGATATTCCTTGGAAATCAAAAACCTCCGGTGCAAACCAAACAGCATTAATTCCAGCAAAGACTCTTCAGGAGATAGCAAAAACTTTCGCTAATCAAGGTGAGGTTGCTATTTCAATTAACCCATCAGATGAAAAAGATTTAATTGCTTTCAAAGCAAACAATCGCTCCGTTACCTCAAGGCTCATTAAAGGAAACTTTCCTGCTGTAAAAACTTTATTCCCAGAAAAAATTGAAAACTTCGCAATCATCAACACACAGGATTTACTAGATTCAACCAAGCGAGTTTCTCTAGTTCTGGAACGCGAAAGCCCAATCAAATACATCTTCAGCTCAACTTCCTTGAATCTAGAGGCCGCTGGCGGCGAAACCGCCCAAGCTTCTGAAAGTATTGATGTTCAAGTTACCGGCCCTGATGTAACAGTTTCTCTAAAACCACAATTCTTAATCGATGGTTTAGCCGGTGTAAAAACAGAATTTGTGAAAATTGGTTTCACCAATAGCGACAATCCAAATAGGCCAAGTCCAGTTTTGATTACCAACCACCAAGCAAAAGAAAAATCAGCTAGCGATAGCTACATGTATCTTTTGCAACCAAATCTTCTTGGCCGCTAAAAAGAAAATAGAGCTTTCTCGAGAAGATGTTTGCGAAGCGAGTAAAGCTCACCAACTTTAGAAATTACGAGTCAGCAGACATTGAGCTTTCGTCCGGAGTAAATCTCATTTACGGACCCAATGGCCAAGGAAAAACTAACCTAGTTGAAGCCTTGAATTTCTTCGCTGCCCTAGATTCACATCGAGTGGCCGGACACACCCCACTTATCAAACAAGGTAAATCAACTGCGATCATATCCCTCGAGTTATCTCATGAGAATAGAGACCTACTTCTCGAGTATGAGATCAACACTGATTCATCAAACAGAGCCAGGCTCAATAAGTCTGAGGTCGCTAAACCTAAAGACATACTGGGGTATCTAAACTCGGTGATTTTTGCCCCCGAGGACCTAGACATAGTAAAACGCGACCCAAGTAACAGAAGGGGCTTTCTAGACCAACTGATTGTCCAGTTCAACCCCCGAATGCACGGTGTTTATGCCGATTATGAGCGTGTTCTAAAACAAAGAAACACTCTATTGAAGTCAGCCAGAGCCACAGGCACCAAGGGAGAAGGCTTATCCACCCTGGACGCCTGGGACCAGGCACTGGTGAAAAACGGAACTGAAATCATCGCTGCACGAGTTGCTATCACCGAAAAACTCTCACCCCCGCTTGTGACCAACTACCAAAACATTGCCAAGAGCAATAACAAACCAGGCATGTTCATTAGGTCGTCTGTAGTGGAATCAAGCAAGCTTGATCAAGATGATCTAGAGACTCAGGATGCGTTATCTACAACCAACAAAGAAGAAGTATCTGGCCTGTTTCAGCAAAAACTTTCTCTGATGCGACCGAAAGAACTTGAGCGTGGCATAACACTTGTCGGCCCACACCGCGATGATCTTCAGCTAAACCTTGGCTCACTTCCGGCAAAAGGCTATGCAAGCCACGGGGAGAGTTGGTCCTACGCTCTTTCTTTAAAACTCGCCTCACTTGAGATACTGAAATCTGAATCCAAACTAGGAGATCCGATCCTAATTCTCGACGACGTCTTTGCTGAGTTAGATAAAGATCGGAGAGAGAAACTTTCTGACCTAGTGCAGCAAAATGAACAGGTGCTAATCACAGCCGCGGTAATAGAAGATGTTCCTGATAACCTCCTTGCCAATAAGTTTGAAGTTGATTCTGGGAGGGTGACACATGTCTGAAGACAATGGCTTTGCAGTTGATTTCTATTACGCCATGAAGGCCGCCGTTACCGGCAGGGTATCCAAGGATCAGAAGCGAATAATCGAAAAGAAGAAAATTCGCTCAAAACCCTTTGATTCTGGCCGAGACCCGGTCCCTGCGGGTAATACCATCGACTCCCTAATGCACGATTTTCGCTGGCAATCGCAGCTAGAGGAAGCGGAGTTATTTGTTCGCTGGAGTGAAATTGTTGGCGAAATCAACGCCAAGAATTCACAACCTGAAACCTTGAATAATGGCAAGTTAACGATTCGTTGTAAATCGACCGCTTGGGCAACCGAATTGCGTCTAATGCAAAATCAGATTTTGGAGAAAATCGAGGCCGCATTTCCAGAGCTAAATATATCGAATATTTCCTTCATTGGTCCAGACGCACCAAGTTGGAAAAAAGGGTCAAGATCGGTTCCCGGTCGAGGACCTAGAGACACCTACGGATAGATTTCCCCAACCTGGAATATTTGCTCTTTTGACAAGGTAAAATAGAGAAGTTAGCAAACCCGAATTTAAGTCGCATTGCGCTGTTATGTGGAACTAACTCGTTACTAGAGGAGCATTTCGTAAATGGCAGTCAAGAAAGAACCGGCAAAAAAAGAAACAAAAGCCGTGAAAACACCAGCCAAAGCCCCCGCCAAACCCACTCAAAAAGTAGCGACAAAACCAAAATCTGAAAAAGAAACTAAACCTAAAGCTGCCTCAAAATCTGGCTATGACGCCGGAAGCATCCAAGTCCTCGAAGGGTTGGAAGCTGTTCGCAAGAGACCAGGAATGTATATCGGATCTACTGGTCCGCGCGGTCTTCACCATCTTGTTTATGAAATTGTAGACAACTCTGTTGACGAAGCACTTGCTGGCCACTGCGACGACATCAATGTTTTCATTACAAAAAAGGGTTGGATCAAAGTAGTCGACAACGGTCGAGGTATCCCGGTTGACATGCACCCGGTTGAGAAAAAACCTGCGGTTGAAGTTGTGCTAACTGTTTTGCACGCTGGTGGAAAATTTGGCGGCGGCGGCTACGCCGTCTCCGGTGGATTGCACGGTGTTGGTGCGTCAGTAGTGAATGCGCTCTCGACCGATCTAAAAGTACAAGTAGCAAGAGATGGATTCTTATGGAGCCAAGAATATAAGATTGGTGTCCCACAAGCACCACTTGTTAAGGGAAAGAAAGCCGACCACACCGGAACCACAATCGAATTTAAACCAGACGGATCTATTTTTGAAACAGTTGAATTCGAATACGAAACACTAAGAGCAAGATTCCAGCAGATGGCTTTTCTAAACAAGGGTCTTGGAATAACTCTTACAGATGAGCGAAGCGATAAAACTGACAGTTACAAATACACCCGTGGTCTTGTTGACTATGTGGAGTTTTTGAACGCATCAAAGAAGATTGAAATCGTTCACGACGAGATCATTTCTTTGGAGGCCGAAACCTCCAAAAAAGACATGTCCATTGAAGTCGCTATGCAGTGGACTAACGCCTATACCGAGTCTGTTCACACCTACGCGAATACGATTAACACCCACGAGGGTGGTACCCACGAAGAGGGCTTCAGGACAGCTATTACCTCGCTACTGAATAAGTACGCCAGATCCAACAACCTGCTAAAGGAGAAGGATGAGAACCTCTCCGGTGACGATGTGCGTGAGGGTCTAACTGCCGTAATTTCTATCAAGCTTTCCGAGCCTCAGTTTGAGGGCCAAACCAAGACCAAACTTGGAAACACCGAAGCCAAAACTTTCACCCAGAAGATTGTGAACGACCAGCTTGGCGACTGGCTAGAGCGCAACCCCCAGTCCGCAAAAGAAATCGTTCGCAAAGCAATCCAAGCAGCAGCAGCTCGAATGGCTGCAAGAAAAGCTCGCGAAGCAACCAGAAGAAAAGGTCTTTTGGAATCTGGCGGTATGCCAGGAAAACTTCGGGACTGTTCTTCGAGAGACCCAGCTCTTTCAGAAATCTATATTGTCGAGGGTGACTCAGCTGGCGGTTCTGCAGTTAGCGGTAGAGACCCTGAACACCAGGCAATCTTGCCGCTTCGCGGAAAGATTCTGAACGTTGAGAAGGCAAGACTTGATAGAGCTCTTGCCAACACCGAAGTACAAGCACTGATTGCCGCCTTTGGTACCGGAATCGGCGAAGAGTTTGATGTTTCAAAGATCAGATACCACAAGTGCATTTTGATGGCCGATGCTGATGTTGACGGCCAGCACATCAGAACCTTGCTGCTTACTTTGCTGTTTAGATACATGAGACCACTTATTGAACATGGCTATGTGTACCTAGCTCAGCCTCCGCTATACCGAATCAAGTGGACTAACGCTGAGCACGAGTATGTTTACACGGACCAGGAGCGCGATCTAAGGCTCAAAGAAGGCGAAAAAGCTGGCAGAAGAATTCCTAAAGAGAACTCAATCCAGCGTTACAAAGGCCTTGGAGAGATGGACTACGACGAGCTTTGGGCAACCACCATGGACCCGGCCAGAAGAACCCTTCTCCAAGTAACCCTTGATGACGCAGCCCTGGCGGACGAAGTTTTCTCCACTCTGATGGGTGAAGACGTTGAGGCTAGACGATCATTTATCCAGAAAAACGCGAAAGACGTTCGTTTCCTAGATATCTAGGAAAGAGAGAAAACCATGGCAGATAAGACAAACGCACCAGAGCCTCGTATGGACCACGTTGAGCAAGTAGACCTGCAAGTGGAGATGCAGCGAAGCTACCTCGACTACGCAATGAGCGTTATCGTTGGTCGCGCGTTACCGGATGTTAGAGACGGACTAAAGCCAGTGCACCGCAGAGTTTTGTATGCGATGTATGACGGGGGATACCGACCAGACAAGCAATTCTCAAAGTGCTCTCGTGTTGTTGGTGACGTTATGGGTCAGTATCACCCGCACGGTGACACTGCTATTTATGACACCCTGGTAAGACTTGTTCAATCTTGGAACCTTCGCTACCCACTTGTTCTAGGTCAGGGAAACTTTGGGTCTCCGGGTAATGATCCCGCAGCTGCTCCAAGGTATACCGAATGCAAGATGGCTCCACTTGCGATGGAGATGGTTCGAGATATCGACGAAGACACAGTTGATTTCCAAGACAACTACGACGGCAGAACGCAAGAGCCAACAATCTTGCCAAGTAGGATCCCAAACCTCCTTATAAACGGCTCAATTGGTATCGCTGTTGGTATGGCAACCAACATCCCCCCTCACAACCTTCGTGAAGTTGCCGAAGGCGCAATCTGGTATCTAGAGAACCCAGAAGCATCTGAAGAAGAACTACTCTCCGCGTTGATGCAACGCATCAAGGGACCGGATTTCCCGACCGGAGCCGAAATCATTGGCCGTCGCGGCATAGAGGACGCTTACCGAACAGGCCGTGGTTCGATCACCATGCGAGCAATCGTAAACGTCGAAGAATTGCAAGGAAGAACCTGTCTTGTCGTAACAGAGCTTCCGTATCAGGTAAACCCTGACAACCTAGCCCAAAAAATTGCAGAGCTAGTCAAGGAAGGCAAACTAAGCGGAATCGCAGACATCAGAGACGAAACCTCTGGTCGTACCGGCCAACGTCTGATTATTGTCCTAAAGAGAGATGCTGTTGCAAGAGTTGTTCTAAACAACTTGTATAAGTACACACAGCTAAGAGATAACTTCAGTGCCAACATGTTGGCACTTGTTGACGGTGTCCCGAGGACACTTTCTCTGGACGGTTTTATCTCACACTGGGTAAACCACCAGGTTGATGTGATTGTTAGAAGAACTAACTTCAGGCTGAAAAAAGCAGAGGAAAGAGCTCACATCCTCCGTGGTTACCTCAAAGCCTTAGACGCTCTGGATGCTGTGATCGCCCTCATTCGAAAGAGCGAGAACGCAGATGTTGCCAAAGAAGGCTTGATGAAGCTTCTCAAGATTGACGAGCTGCAAGCTCGCGCAATTTTGAACATGCAGCTACGCCAACTTGCTGCCCTTGAGCGTCAAAGAATCATCGATGAAGCGGCTGCCCTGGAACTTGAAATCAAGGATTACAAAGCCATCATCGCAAGCCCGAAAAGACAGCGCGAAATCATCAAAACTGAATTGGTTGAGGTTGTTGAAAAGCACGGCGATGAGCGAAGAACCCAGATTCAATCTGGTGGGGATGACGACGTCTCAACCGAGGATCTAATTCCTGTGGAGGAAATGGTTATCACCGTTACTCGTGGCGGATACATCAAGAGAACCAACAGCGCCAACTACCGTAGTCAGCACCGCGGTGGTAAGGGCGTTAAGGGAGCATCACTCAGAGCAGACGATGTAGTGCTTCACTTCTTTGTTACCACCACTCACCATTGGCTGTTGTTCTTCACCAATAAAGGTCGCGTTTACAGAGCCAAGGCTTATGAAGTTCAGGAAGCAGGGCGAGACGCAAAGGGACAGCACGTTGCGAACCTGTTGGCCCTGCAACCAGACGAGCAGATCGCGTCGATCCTGGACATCAGAGATTACAACCAAGCGCCTTACCTTGTTCTCGCAACAAAGTCTGGTTTGGTGAAGAAAACTGAACTTGAGTCTTACGACACCCCAAGATCCGGTGGAATCATCGCCATCAAACTAAAAGGCAACGACGAGGTTATCTCGGCCATGTTGGTTTCAGAATCAGACGATCTTCTGCTGGTTTCTAGAAAAGGTATGTCAATTAGATTCTCTGCATCTGATGAATCACTTCGCCCTATGGGTCGTGACACCTCTGGAAACATCGGTATGAACTTCCGGAAGGGCGACGAATTACTGTCCGCCACGGTTATCAACGACATTGCAGATTCTTACGTATTTATAGCAACCGAAGGTGGCTACGCCAAGCGCACTGCCGTGGACCAATATCGCCCACAAAACCGCGGTGGTTTGGGTATCAAGGTCGCCAAACTAGAGGAAAAACGCGGTGATTTGGTGGGGGCCATCATCTGCTCTGAAGCCGACGAGGTGCTAGTTGTGCTCTCTAGCGGTAAAGTTGTCAGGTCCGCTGTTAGCGAGGTACCGGCCAAGGGCCGGGACACCATGGGAGTGGTGTTTGCCAGATTTGACGAAGCGGACTCAGTAATAGGACTAGCAAAGAACTCAGAGCGCAACTTGGAAGGTTCAATAGAGAATGAGTGAAGCACCATCAAAGAAATCTAAACTGAGATCTCTAAGCAGATTTAAGCTCCGCCCAACTCCTAGCGCGGACCAAAAAAGAGTGCAGCTGAGGCTTGTGAACATCGAAGTTTGGTCCGCAGCCAAAGCGGGCTTATTCGTAACACTTGCAGTAGGAGTAGCCACAATTGTTGGTTTCTTTGCAATGTGGCTAGTTGTAGGACAACTTGGGTTGTTTTCTTCTTTGAACACTTTGCTAGCCGGTGCTTTTGGTGAAGGCGGCATAGACGTAGAGCAGCAGCTTTCATTGCCTCGCGTTATGTCTTTTGCTTTCGGTCTGTCTATTTTCAACGTAATTATAGGAACGGCCTTGGCTTCTCTTTACGCCATGATCTTCAACGTAATTGGCAAGATTACTGGCGGTATTGCAGTTAGCTTCACAAACAACTAGATTCACAACTGGTTTGGCTTCAAGCGGTTTGAGCATTGTTTTTGGATGTAATAGACTCAATGAAGCTCTGCGGGCCTATAGCTCAGGTGGTTAGAGCGCTTCACTGATAATGAAGAGGTCGGAGGTTCAAGTCCTCCTAGGCCCACCAGGGAGCATCTCTTCATCAGAAGTGATGGTTCCGACCAAGAAATACCAGATCTAACGATCCGGGGACTTAGCTCAGTTGGTAGAGCACCTGCTTTGCAAGCAGGGGGTCAGGGGTTCGACCCCCCTAGTCTCCACAAAGAAGAAAACTCCCCCTAGAAATAGTGGGAGTTTCTTTTTTGTGACCAGGCTCTAGATTAGTTATATGTGTGGCCGCATCTCGATGGAAGCAATGCTTAAGGATATCGTCAGAGAATACGGCGTCGAATCTAAGCAAGCACGAGAGCTCCAATCCAATTACAACCTCAAGCCAACTGAAGACCTTTATGTCATCACAAAAGATGAAATCAATATCGCGTCATGGGGGATGATTGCACCGTGGAGCAAATCAAACTCGGAAGCCCTAAAAAGCCAATCCAAAGCAATCAATGCTAGATCAGAAACCGTGCACGAAAAGCCAACTTTCAAGAAAGCTTTTCGAAGGTCAAGGTGCTTAGTCCCAGCCACTGGCTACTACGAATGGGCCACCGAGTTGGGTGACTATAAACCAAGGCAACCTATATACATCTCTCGTGATGACGGAAAGATAATGGCGTTTTCCGGAATTCATGATCGCTGGATTTCCCCTGAGGGGGAATCCAGGGACAGCGTTTCAATAATCACAAGAGAGGCAGTAGGTGATCTAGCAAAGTTTCATAGCCGTATGCCGATGTTCTTACCCCGAGATCGATGGAGCAAATGGCTAGACCCTGATTTACAAGACGTTGACACAATTAGGAATCTTTTTGAGGACTTTAAACCGGATGCCAACCTACAGTTTTGGCCAGTAGCTGATTTAGTCAATTCAATTCGAAACAATGGCCCCGAACTTATTGCTCCAGTTACCGTTGTTCCTGAGACGCTCTTTTAGAAACATTTCTGAAAAGTCAGTATTCTCGAAAAGAACGAAAGACCTCGATTACTTTCTTAGTGCTAAGGATGTCCAAGCCGCATCAAAATCCAAACGGAAGTATTCATTAAATCTTGCGCGGGCCGCATTCCGCATCATCTCTCGACTTTGATCATCTAGATCAAAGATAAGACTGGTACGACGTATCAATCCTTCTACGGATTGATACTTGAAGCCATTAATCCCAAATTGAACTATCTCATCGGGACCACCGTTACCCACCACGACTGGGATGAGCTTAGAACCCATTGCCTCTACAAGTGAAATGCCGAAATGCTCGCAACGCTCTGGGTAAAGCCCTGGGTCCACTTCAAAACCCGCCCCGTGCCAGTAAATCGATGAACTTTCCATAAGTGACGAAATCTCGTCACGCTCGGCATCAATTTGAAAAGTAACAGGAAGGTCCTCAGCGAGTTCGCGACACATATCTAGGTACTCACGATGGACAGACCCAGGTGCAAGACCTCCGGCCAATACCAACGTTGCCTCGGGGTACTTTTTCAATAGCTCGCGGAATGCGGTTATTAGCATGTGTTGGTTTTTACTATGGCCATGAACGAAAAACCGGCCAACAGAAAGAATTTGATAAGGTTTTTTAGCCCTATCAGATACAACTAAATCCGAAATAGGGGGAGCAACGACAACAACATTTAGATCATTGAAGCCCACTGATTGAGCCGCTTGTAGGTAGTGCCCTTTTGTGTATTCAGAATTAACCACAACACAATCAATTTTGTTTAGCCGCGAAACTTCCTCGATTGTTTGAGATTCTGGAGGAAAAGGGAACTGACAATGGTGAATATTTATTTTTCCAATGGGCTCCACAGGAGGGTAGACCTCGTTTCCCATGGTTATAAATATGTCAACCGGAGAACTCACCTCCTCCAGGGTGGCAAGCTCGATTGAGCCAAGGTCTAGCCCAAAATCAATCCCAAGTGCCATAAGGCGAACTTTTGAATACCCATGTCTTGTAGCAAGTATTGTTCGGAAGCCCGAGCTTGAATAAGCGTGAGCGACACTTAGTATGTATTTCTCTCCACCCCCAAAAACCAGATCAAAAGGTGTGTAAATAACAACAGTTGGACCGCCTGAGGTAGTCGCAATAGGAGGTTTTTGATTGTCGATCGACAATCGAGGCGGAATTTTTCCATTCCCCCACCGATTCAGAAATTTGATTCGATTCATTTCAAATACCCCTTCAAGGACCGGGGTGTTGACGGCAGCAGAGCTCGTTTTAGTTCCTGTGTCTATCACCGTTGATTCTGGTTGATAGACGATCTTTAGTCCGGCCGCGCGGAGCGAAAATCCCAAGTCGGCGTCCCCGTAATTGCCAGGCTCATAAACGAAGTTAAATCCACCGACTTTTAGAAAATCTTTCTTGCGTATTGCGAAACAGTCTTCCGAGACATATTGAACCTCGCGTTTTTCATTGAATAGACCAGCACCCGAGGATTGCCCCTCGCCTCTATGAACGGATCGAGCATTCCTATCTAAGAAAGCCCCAGCCTCCCGAATCGATCCGCCAGGATAAAGAAATTTAGGACCCACAGCTCCCACATTCGGGTTTGATTGTAATTCTTGAACCAGCGGCTCTAGCCAGTTCTCTGTAACCAAAACCTGATTGTTGAGAAAAACCAGAATCTCACCAGTCGCTGATTCTGCACCAATGTTGCTGCCTTCACCAAAAAACCTATTTACGCCAACAGACAGAATGGAGACCCTTGTATCCCTGAACTTTTCAATTAGGTTATCCAGTACATAAGAATCGCTGCCATTGTCGACCAGGATTATTTCCACTTCTTTATCAGTGTGCGTCAGAACCGACTCAACAGATTTGGAGGTTAAGTCAAAATTGTTCCTGCCAACGACGACAACAGAGACAGTTAATTCTCTAGAAAGAGTCATTTTCAAATGTTTCTGTTTATCCGAAGATTTTCTTAAATAGTTTTAGTGTAAATCGGCCAAATGCCGAACCCCTAAATTGGGACTTGACCCAGTGGCTTATTCTTCGGAGCGGATAGCTGTAACGCCAAGTTCTGGACTGGAGAACGTCGTCGTACTTTGCCTGTACTTCCTCATACTTCAATATTGCTTCTTCAAGATTCTTTTCAGCGGAAATTTTGGCCGAAACCATAGAGTTTTCGAAGGCGTACAGTTCAACCTCTCGCTCCAAGGATTCGCTCAGAACGATTTTGTTTTCAAGTTGATTTCTTTCGTTCATTGACACATCATCTCTGGAGGCGCGCTGTTTTCAATCAGCTGAGTGCTGTTTTTGACTAAGTAACTGATATTCACCAAGACCGTCTATTGCTTGTAAAAATTCAGGTTCTCCGGAGAACCAAACTTTTGGGACTAAACAAATCCCCTTTCCAAGCAAAGCTGCAGTCAAACTATACTGGCTGTTTGACGTAACCAGAAATTTGGCGTGCTGCATAACTACATGTGCGTCTGTTTCTGAAAAATTGGGTGAGTCCAGAAATGAAACTACCTTGAATTTTCTTTGGGCCGCCTCTCTTACGTCTGAGTGTATGGGCGAATCAGAAATCACTACACACTTATCAATAAGCTTTGCTACGGAGTCCATTACAGTAATAATCGTCTGATCTCCTACGACGTGGCTAGCAACATTAACATAGTCACCACGTCGTACGTGTATCGCCGCATATCCTATTTGGCCTTCAAATTCCCTAGGCAGGCAACGATCAATAATGCCTTGAAAGTCACCTGTTCTAAACTTTTCCTTAATCTTTTGTGTTGACAGAGCCTTTAGGGCAATTTCAAATTTTTGAAAATTGTCACCAATCTCATAATACTCAGAATAGTCATTGGCTGAATTATCCGACTTAGCGAATGACTCCTGAGATATTCCTAAAAAATCTAAATTCCAGGGCCAGTAGGAAAGTCCTCCTACCATCATTGGTCGGACTTCTAAAGGAAGCAAGCTAAAGTACGTCATGTCAGCTTGAACTTCTTTACCTTGCTCCTGAAGATACCAGTATGCTGCGGCGCTCAAGATCTGCGCCCCAATCCCGCCCCTAAAAACCACTCTGACTTTCTGAATCCCCAATATGTCCCGACCAGGGGGCATGCGCTTGTGGCTACTGCCAAGAAATCGGATAATCTTCCCAAAGAAGCTAGGTTTATTTCGAAACATTAATGCCCTATTTGTCTTTCTCGGAGGTGTGAATCTCCGGTCACACAGTAGATTACTCCATTTTCATAAACCCTGATCATATTGGGTTATGACGAGATAAAGCAGAGGTGGGTGGAATAATGTGGAAGAAACAAGGAATAGCAGTTTTTCTATTCCTGTAGCGTGAGCCGTGTCCATCAAGTTAGTTTCGATCTTAAGGTTCTCAGTTAGGAATTGCAGGGGATACGTGTTGTTGGTGTGAATTCCACCAACTTTTGTTGCAGCGGTTATTTGTGCGTCTGGCTTCTCGGCAGCAAGAAAGTCAAATACCGTTTTGCAATCTAGAAGATCTAGTTCCGAACGAGTGCTGCCGAACCAATTACGTTTCCCCTCGGTTTCGACAGGACGGACTATTGCCGAGCCTTGCGAAATTGATAATTATGAGTGATTTTCAGAATCAGACCAGTAACGTCCAACCCCGGGAATAGGCGATAGCCACACCCCACTGGGTTTGACTAGACTGGGACTGCTCCATAATTAGAAAAACGCCCCTACTAGGGGCACCAGCGTTTGTAGCTCAACGGATAGAGCATCTGACTACGGATCAGAAGGTTGGGGGTTCGAGTCCCTCCAAGCGCACCAAGCTGGGGACAAAACAACCTAATATACGTCGAAGTAGGGGCAAAGAATGATGGATGCATTCGGTGCGTGGTTTAAAAGAATACATGCAGTCGCGGTTGGGCCTAGAAGCAATGTTCAATTTAACTCGAATCGAGAGATATTCACCAGCGTCTATCAAAACAAGCTGTGGGGGGTGGCTTCTCCAGAGAATGAATCGACATTCTACTCAGGCCCAGGTTCTTCAGATCCTCAGATAGTGGATCCCTATGTAGAGACAGTAAAACGATTCTTTTCCGGCTTTCCGACTAAGAAGAAAGCCGTGGATTTAGGCTGCGGAGATTTTCGAGTGGGATCTAGAATCGTTGATTCATTCGATTCATACACAGCGTGCGATGTTGTTCCCGAGTTAGTCCATTTTAACCGGCAGTATTGGCGGCACCTTCCAGTGAAGTTTTTAGTTGTTGATTTGGTAAAGGACGAGATACCAAGCGGCGATGTGCTCATCATTCGACAAGTTCTTCAACATTTATCGAATGACGCTATATCTAAATTCACCCAATCAATTCCTCGAGGCTTTAGTTATCTGCTATTAACTGAACATTTACCATCGGAAAGCGACTTCGTAGCAAATAGGGATAAAGTATCGGGAACTGACATCCGCTTAGGCGTTGGATCAGGTGTTGTTCTTACTCAACCACCATTTAATATGACTTTTAAGTCCGAAACAACATTGCTTTGTGTGCCTCAGTTTGGAGGCTCCATTGTCACAACTCTTTATGAGCTATAGGCGCAGCGCCTCGGCGAGATTATCGTCCGGATTCTTTGGGATTACCACCAAATTGGGTAACACCAGGCAAAAAAGGGGACACTGATCAATGGGAATACCGTCTGACTGCGGATCAGAAGGTTGGGGGTTCGAGTCCCTTTAAGCGCACCCCAGAGTGAGCTAGGGTATAAATGTGATGTATTTCATTGTCCTGATAACCCTGATTGGAACTTTCTAGTGCTATTAATTGTCAAATTAGTAAAGAGAATTTTCGCTACCTTAGGATTTGACATACGCAGGATAGGGGGCACGGCACCCGACATAACATCCTTTAGGGAGCAAATTTACGAATCCACAAAGGGGGTTCTCCACATCGGTGGTCATCGCGGTCAAGAAGCAGCTACGTATGCAAGGGCAAAAGCTAGAGTCATTTGGTTTGAGGCTTTAGAAGATGTCTATTTAGAACTGACAAAAAATCTCAAGAACTTTCCAAAGCAACAGGCTATACACGCACTTTTGGGAGACGAAGAGAAAGTTGTAAACTTTCACGTGGCCAGTAATGACGGGATGTCTTCATCAATCTTCCCGTTTGCCGACAATAATGGTTTTGACTTGTCTATGACGGAATCAGTCCCGCTGAAGATGAAACGTTTAGATACTCTGCTTACTCCAGATCAAGCGGGAAATTACCCGCACTGGGTTATTGATGTACAAGGCGCAGAGCTATCCGTTCTTCGGGGCGCTGGTCGACTTCTTGACTCCTGCCAAACAATTGACGTCGAGGTAAGTACCTTTGACGTGTACGAGGGCGGGGTAAATTATGCTGAGCTAGATAAGTTTTTGAGGCGGGAAGGCTTTCTACCACTTTGGCAACCAAGAGGAAGGACCCATGGAAATTTAATTTACATTCGGGCTAGACCAAGTTATGGGACTCAATCAGATTTGTCCTATCCTCTCTAGAGTATAAGGCCACAACCTCGATGCAATAGAACTTTGTTGGAACGGCAGTATCAAAAGCCTAAGGAGTTGCTCACCGGAAAGAACCTATGACTATTGAACAGAGGTTTGGGGATTCGATTCCCTAAAAGCGCGCTTTTAGACCAACGCCCCGAGCATTTACATCCCTTGTTCTAGGATGCTTCCTTCCCCCCATCAATAAACTCTTATCACCTCTCCAGCCCTCTTGCCTGTAGCGTTAGAATTAAAGGCCACAAGCCAACAATCTTTAGGATTTTCGGGGACCATCCCAAGACTAATTTTCAGCTAAAACAAGAAAAGGCATTTCGGGGTGAAAAAATGATTAGCTGGTTTCGTAAAGTTCCACCAGAAGCCACGCTTCTTTTCCCTTCGCTAGTGATCGCGATTATGCTCCAGGTCATTTTTGCAACAGGTTATCCTCTAAATGCTGGTAGATCTGATAACACTACCTACTTACAAATGATTCTAAGTGGCTCATCAAATTTGATATTGGCCCCAGGTTACGGCTTTGTTCTCAACAGAATTGTTATGCGAATAGCAGGAGTCTCAATACCGGAATATTTCAGTGACCTTGAATTCCTACAAAGCGTCCAATTGGCCCAGAACATACTTCATTTGAGCCTCTTTCTTTTGGCTGTATTTTTGTTGTGGCGACTCACAAACGCAGCCGTGGCATCCATTTTTGTGCTTGGCAATTCCCTTTACGTAGGTTTCTGGGGCGGCCTAAATTCTGCTTCACCCGAGTGGCTCCAGGGTGATCTTCTAATCCTCTCGCTTTTACTGGCAGCCACCGCAGCCAGACAAAAAACCCTTCCTAGGATCTTGGCATTGGCGTCCCTAACAGGATTAGTGTTTTCACTGGCATTTTTGGTCAAGTTTAATTCACTGGTTGTCATTTTTGGCTTGATCACGATTTTTGTGTTTAGTGGGCTAAATTTCAAAAAAATTGCTCTGGGCTTAGCTGCGGCAACTATTAGCGCTCTTAGCTTCGTTTCTTTCTTTTCCAGCACCTACCACGAGCCCAGAACAGGCACCGAAACTCTTAGTTACGCCACCTCTTGGAATCTCACTTCGTCGATGGATCCCGGATACCTACAAAGACCTAACGAAGATCTCGGTATAGAGGCTCTTCGCTGGAAAGCCCTCATTCAGTGGTTGCCTACCGGTAATGCGTTTGCCTACCCAACAATTGACACCGGTGCTTATCCTGATGTGAAAGAGCAGAGCCTGTCGTTTTGGGATGACGTCATGGCAATGAATCGAGATCAACTGGTTGAAATAACAAACGCTGGACAATTTAAGCCCGAGTACAGTCACTTCAGTCAGCCAACGCCAATCTATTGGAACGTTGGACTTGCAGAAGCTGAGAAGTTAGGCCGAGCTGTATTTTTTGAATACCTCCTGAGTAATCCTGGCCACGTTTTCAACAAGATAAGTTTTGGACTGTTGAGTGATTGGGGTGTTTATCAGGATGGCTTTTTGCCGGTTGAGCAAGACCAAAAAACCCTTGTCTTGGATAATAATGGTCCTAATGTTAGCAACGACCTAAGTTACAGCTTTGCAGAGGTTTCCGGACCCCCACAATTTCAACCTTACTGGAACCCGTCCATGGCCATAGATGAGTTTGCTTATGATGCAGCCTCGACCCTCGAAAAAATACGTGTTCCAGTTTGGATCGAGTACCTGCTAACGCTATTGGTTATCCCTGCTTGGTTTGTACTTAGACGATCTGGTATGTCCCTTCTATTAGTCTCTACAGTCCTAAGCCAAGCGGTATTTATGGGCGCTTCGTGGATACTAGTCGGAATGAGACACAAAGAAGAGGTTGCGATCCTTCCCATAACTGTGCTCGCTTACTCATTGGTCATTTATGCAGTGGCCAAGTACCTTAGGGCATTATTCATGAGAAAACAAATCAAAAGTCAGCAGTCACTCGCAGAGGAGATTGTTGTGCACCGCCCTTAGTCCCAGAATCTGCCCCAGCAATTCTTCAAACAACTGCATGTTATTCCAAGGATTCCAACTAGATTCAAACGTGCAAGTCAATTGAGGATTTATCTTTTCTTAAATTTTCGATTCTAAAGAAGATAAAAATTCAAAATCAAAAACCCTCATTCATGAGCATTTTTTTTCTCCTCAAAGGAAGATACAAATTGGAAAGAAAGCTAAGAATTACTAAATAAGGGATTTGTATAATGGTGCGCCAACTCTGTCTATCAAATCTTAGGCCATCAACATTAGTCTTCCTTAAACATAAAAAGCGGGTTACATTTAGCCAAAGAGTCGTTTTTACTGATCTCGTAATTCTTGTTTTACCTTGGTAGAATAAAATAAGTTGGTTGACACTTAGGTCCAAAACGTCCATTTTTGGCAAATCTTCCCCTAGCTTATCGAAAGCAGGATTTAGATTATTTAATGGCTGCCATAAAAACTTTATGTCATGCAACAGATGCGCTCCAACATACCATGGAAAGTTTACATGTTCTCGATAGTCAGCGTCCGGTCCAGCTAAAAAGAAATTTGATTTTAGAAGTCCGTTAGATTTCAGATAACAAAATAGTACAAGAGCCACATGTGGATAATATTTCGAATCTGTTACCATGCTACGAAATTCATCTGAATCTAGTTCCAAAACCTCAGTATTCACCACGATTCCAGTAAACTTAGGCCAACTCAACAATGAGTTTAGCTTCTTTAAATCAATTGAATTAGCACTGTACTCTTGAATTTTATGCAAGGGGTTACTTGTGCCGTATGGATCTTGATTAAAATTATAAATTGCAGCATTAGGCTTAAAGTTTTCAATATCTGAAAGCACCTTCGTCAAAGCACCCTCATACAATTCATCATCATCAGAAAGTAGTAAAACAAATCCATTTTCAACTTTATCTAGACCCGCAACAATATTTCGACTAAGCCCCATGTTATGCGTATTCCTAAAGTATCTGTACGTTATTCCTTCTTCTTTAGCAAGGGCATCGAATTGAGAACAGATTTCATAAGTTTTATCAGTCGAACAATTATCTGCGACAAGAAGAGAGATATTTTCTCTGTACCCGCATTTTGAAATTTCGCCGAGTACTTTTTCAATATTTTTAGCGAGTCGTATGCCTCGATTGAACGTTGGAATAAACACAGTTAACTTTTGTTTATTGTCGATCAAAGTAGTATCTTTTTCGTATTTCGTCTCAAAACCCATAACCAGAGCATAACAACTCATCGTGTTTAAATAATGTTCAAGTGAATCGGCGTAAGGAAGCCTGCTGCTTGAATTCAATAAAGATGCACATAACTTTGATTAAAACCTAGCTGATGTGCTCCGAAACTTAGGTCTATATTCCGAGATTCCACCAACCACGATCAATCAGCTCTTCATTAAAGAAAATTTCTTTTGACCATGGCCGTGGAGTGATGACAGTTGAATCTGGATTAAAAATACCTATAGTGTAGGCTGCCCACCAACTAAACGAAGAGTTACTCATGACAATACCAGAAGCGAGAGACATGAGTTTTAGTGTGGCGAGCTCGCCGAGAAGAAATATTCGAGAATCGAAAACAAGTTGGTTAATTCCCCCGAGCTCTTTTTCTGCCTCTTGGGGAGAATCGGTAAACACAATGCAAGGCCGCCCTTTTCCAGCAATCATGTCTAAACTCGCTTCATAGTATTCCCTAGTGGTTAGACCGTGGGCTTCCCGGATCTCGGCTTCCGATAAATAGTCCCCTCTTCTCACATGGATTGCCATAAAAGGCCTTGAGGACACCTCGTCAATAATGGCTTGCTCGGTAGCCGAAACAATACTATTTCTAATTGATCGTGCAATCTCAGCACCAACCGATGGGAAGTATCTAGGTGATTGAAAATAACCCTCTATTGTTGTCCCAGGGCGAATCTTAAAAATTTCCGGCTGGAAACGGTGTGACCTCTCTTTGAACTCCATCCATAGATCAAATTGATTCAGTAGTGGACGGGCAAATTCCAAGAATCGTCTAAAGTTGTTTGACTTAGCTTGATGTAATAGAGGCCCGAACAATTGATCAAGTCTATAAAATCGATTTGTTTTGTCCATATACCAAGAAGTGTCTACTTCAATTTCGACACCAAGCCGGCGAGCCTGCTCTAGTGCTGCGGCGTAGATGAAAAGTTGATTACCGATACCCCCCATAAGTTTTGCGACAACCGGAGAGTCAACCACTTTTTTCGGAGACATAGCCTAAATGCTATCCTATTAGTTGATCGTATTCGAAGCCCCCGAGTGGAATTTACGTTGCGATTTGAATTTTGAAGAAAGAGAACATGAATAAATCAAATGCCTCGGGAGTACTTGTCCAGGTAATCAATCTCGAAAGACGCCCCGACCGACTAGCCCGAATGACTGCTGAGCTACAAAAAGCAGGATTAAATTTTGAAGTTCAAGTCGCA
>JBIIME010000018.1:0-22817 GCA_044338175.1 Rhodoluna sp. | reverse complement strand
TCAGCGTAGCGCTCAACAACGATCTTGCGCTGTTCGTTACGGGCAATCTTGCTTTTCTTAGCCATTTTTAGCGCTCCTCGCGAAATTCGACGTGCTTGCGCACAACAGGGTCATACTTCTTCAAAGTAATGCGATCTGGGTCATTACGACGGTTCTTCTTGGTGACATAGGTGTACCCGGTGCCAGCTGTGGAACGCATCTTGATGATTGGACGGATGTCCTTTTCTTTGGCCATTTAGCTGTCCTTAGATCTTCTCGCCGCGGGCAAGGATTTCGCTGACCACAGACTCAATGCCGCGGGCATCGATGACCTTGATTCCGCGAGCGGATAGTTGCAAAGTTACGTTTCTTTTTAGGGAAGGAACGAAGTAAGTCTTCTTCTGAATGTTTGGGTTAAAGCGACGCTTGGTCTTGTTCTGAGCGTGCGAAACCGCGTGACCAAACTGAGGCTTGGTCTCAGTCACCTGGCAGTAAGCTGCCATTCGTTCCTCCTCGTGGGCAAAACAAGCAGAAAACCAAAAGAAGTTTGCTTGAAAGCCTTTATAAGATTTGCGGGTAAACCCTCGCAACTTTGCCAAGTCTAGGCTAGTTCTGGCCTACTTTGCAACTTTTTTCTGGCAGCTGGGGCAGTTGCCAAAGATGTCGATCACGTGGTTCGAATTGCTAAAGCCATGCTCCTTGGCCACCTGATCCGCCCAGGCCTCTAGCTTCTTGGCCTCGATTTCCACCGTTTTGCCGCAATTCCTGCAGATCAAGTGGTGGTGGTGCCCCTCGCCGCAGGCTCTATAGAGCATTTCCCCATCACTGGACTGCAGCGAGTCGGCTTCGCCGACCGCCACTAGGTCACTCAGGGCTCTATAGACAGTGGCCAGCCCAATGGCTGGACCACTGGTTTTTAGCACCTGATGAAGCTGCTGGGCTGAGCGAAATCCGGATTCCTCAGAAAGAGCTTGTTTGACGGCTGATTTTTGCCAGGTGTTGCGCTTGAGGGTCTCAGCCATCTTGTTTCACCGCTTTCCAGGTCTTGGATTTTTCAATAAGTCTTGCAACTAAGTAAATCGCAAAAGACAAGGTTGTCACATACGGGCTAATTGGCAACCCACCACCTAGGGCCAAAAGTATTCCACCTACAACCGAAACAACAGCAAAGCTAACGCTCAAAATAGGAACCAACAACGGTGAAGAAGTCAGCCTTAGCGCAGCGGCAGCTGGTGTTACCAGCAAGGTCATAACTAGCAGTGCTCCGACTACTTGAACAGAGGCTGCAACAGCCAGGGCAAGTAGCAGCATGAAGACAATTCCAAGTGCCCTAGTTGGAACAGCCCTGGCTTCAGCTACCTCTAGATCCAAACTTGCAAAAGAAAGTGGTCGCCAAATAAACAACAGTGCCGTAACAACAATCAACGAAGTTGCGATCAACCAAAATACCTGCGGATCGTCAACGGCAATAATCTGACCCGTTAGTAAGCCAAACTTGTTAGCCGCTCTTCCTTCGTAGAGAGCAAGTGCCAAGATTCCAATTCCAAGACCAAAAGGCATCAGCACAGCAATAATTGAGTTTCGATCTTTGGCTCTGGATCCCATGATTGCAATAATCACCGCGGCAACTATCGAGCCTAAAGTTGCACCCAGTGCAATGTTGAGTCCAAATAGCAAAGCTAGAGCAGCTCCAGCAAAGGAGAGCTCGCTAATTCCATGGACGGCAAAGGACATGTCTCTTGTCATTACGAAGACACCAATTAGTCCACCCATGAGTCCAAGCAGTGCACCGGCAATAAGAGAGTTCTGCACCAAAGGAATTAGCTGGTCGTAATCAGAGAAGTCAAACAATCTATCCATTAGATCCACTTCTCATTCTCGTGATGGTCGTGGTTTGAAGAACCCAAAACCGCAATGCGGCCTTGGTTTCTAACCACATCAACATCGCGGCCGTAAAGCTTAGACAAAACATCGGATCGCAAAACTTCATCGGGAGTTCCAATTCGGAACTTTCCGTTAGCTAAATACAGCACTCTGTCGATGTAATCAAGAACCGGGTTCACATCGTGGGTGACAAACAACACCGCAGCGCCACTTAGCTGGCGCTGATTGTTTATCAGTTCTGCAACTACTGATTGCTGCTTAAGATCAAGTGCGCTAAGTGGCTCATCAGCCAAGATCAGCTTTGGGCGATCAATTACCGCTTGAGCAACTCGGATGCGCTGTAGTTGTCCACCGGAAAGTTGCCCTATTGGAGTGTTGGCGATATCACTTGCTCCGACCATGTCCAAAACTTCTGAAATACGTTTGTTGGTTTTTGAAGATGGCAGTGGCAAACCGAATCGATGGCCGTCTAGCCCCATTCGAAGGAGGTCTCTGGCTCGAAGCGGTAAGCCACTGTCTGCCTGGCGATGTTGGGGGATGTAACCAACTTCTCTGGAGCCGTGACGAACCGGTTCACCAAATAGTTCTATTGATCCAGAAGTTAAAGCAAGCTGACCCAAGATTGCTTTGAGCAGCACTGTCTTTCCTGAAGCATTCGCTCCGATGACCGCGATGAACTCACCTGGTTTCACGCTTAGGTCTAGATTGCTCCAAACACTCTTTTCAGCAAAACCAAGGCTTGCGTTTTTGACCTGTAGTACCGGATCACTTGATGCAGTGATTACTTTAGACCTGCCTCGATTGCGGAGATGTTCTGTTCCATCCATGCGAGATAGCCTAGGCCTTCAGGCAAGAGTTCGCTCACCTGGATAACCGCTAGCCCGCTAGATTCAGCTAGTTCTACCAGTGCATCAATCTGAACCGACCCGGTTTGGATGTTCACAACAAACAGGTCAACCGAGTTCGAAGAGATTAGGTTCTGAATTTCCAGCAGATCTGCAGGAGAAACATCTAGCTCTTCCTCAATTGCTTGGGAAAAAGACTCCGGTGTGATGTTGGTAAGGCCCAGTTCAGCAAGTAAGTAATCGGCCACTGGCTCCGATGAAATTATCTTCGCGCCGGAAACAGAGCCAGCAACAGCAGCTGCCCGTTCCTCAAGGGATTCAATTCCAACTAGGAACTCTTCAAGGTTCGCTGTGTATTGCGCAGCGTTGTCGGGATCCAAAGTCTTTAGCTGATCAGCTAGTCGAGTTGCAAAATCCTCCACCATGTGGAAGTCGTACCAAACGTGTTCGTTACCGTGAGCGTGATCATGGTCATGGTCATGGCCATCTTCTTCTGTGGCGTGGTCCTCTTCTTCTGTGGCGTGGTCTTCTTCTTCGCCCTCTTTAGGTAGGTAGGCGTAAACAATATTGCTGTTTCCAGCAGCCGTTGCAAGGGTGTCAATAAACGAGTCATAGCCTCCGCCGTTGGCGACAATTACGTCGGCATCGTTGACAGCAAGCTGATCTCTGGCGGATGCCTCGTAGGAGTGTGGATCCTGGGAGAAGCTATCGATGATTGAGACCACCTGTACTAGGTCTCCGCCGACCGATGAGGCGACATCGCCCCAGACGTTGGTGGAAGAGACAATGGTGAGACCTGCAAAGGACTCTTCTGTGGCATCTGAGGTCGAATCAGTGGCTGCACAGCCTGCTAGAAGAAGGACTGTGGCGGTTGCTAGGGCAAAGGTTTTAGTTTTCATACCCAAACCATAACACCTATTGATAATGATTGTCAATAGCGATTAGTCAAGTAATAAGGCCGGTTCCTCAATGACCGAAGCCACGTCCTGGACAAATCTTGAGGCAACATCGCCATCAACCACGCGGTGATCAAACGTTGCACCAATGGTTGTTACCTGGCGAATAACAATCTCGTTGTTCACAACCCAAGGCTTTGGGCGAATCGATCCGAGGGCAACGATTGCAACCTGGCCTGGGTTCAAGATAGGTGTTCCGGTGTCAACACCGAAGACACCAATGTTGGTGATGGTGATGGTTCCATCCTTCATGTCCTCTGGTGTTGTTTTTCCCTCACGAGCCGTGGCTGCAAGTAATTCAAGCTGACGAGCAAGTTCAAGCATCGACATTCGATCAGCATCTTTGATGTTTGGAACGATCAAACCTCTTGGAGTTGCAGCGGCCACGCCAAAGTTCACAAAGTTGTGAACAATGATTTCTTTGTCTGTCCATGTGGAGTTCACAGTTGGATTTCTTCTAACAGCCCACATCATTGCCTTTGCCATAAGTAGCAACGGGGTAACTTTCACACCAGCAAAATCTGTTGAAGCTTTCAGTCTCTTTACGTATTCCATAGTCCTTGTTGCATCGACATCAACAAAGATCGAAACGTGAGGTGCGGTAAAGGCAGACTGCACCATTGCTGTTGCGATTGCTTTTCTAACACCCTTAACAGGGATTCGCTCTTCGCGTTCTGATGGAATCGCAGGGGTAGTTAGATTTCTGAACACCGAAGCTTGAGTTGCGGCATTGACAACATCTTCGCGCGTGATTTCACCAGCTGGCCCAGTGGCAGCAACTTTAGAAAGATCCACGTTTAGATCCTTAGCAAGTTTTCGAATTGGTGGCTTTGCGATTACATCGCCACTTAGCGCTGTCGGAATCTCAGAAGTTGCTGTTGGGACTGCACTGGCCAAAGAAGCTGCAGCAACAGCGCCGGAGCGCTTGCGCCTGGTTGCGCCGTGACCGGTGGAGCCATAACCAACCAGATTTGGTTTAGTTTCATCGGAGGCTACCGATGAGGCAACATCAGCGACTGCTTCATGCATGGTGTTGGACTCGGTAACAGTCGGAATAGAACTTGTTGCGGGTCCCGCCATAAGGATGTTTCCTTCGGCTTGGACCGAAATAATTGGGCTTCCAACCAAAACAGTGTCGCCTTCTTTGGCAAATAGTTTTTCGATTGTTCCTGCGAACGGGCAAGGTAGCTCAACTATTGACTTGGCCGTTTCGATTTCACAAATCACTTGATTTACGGTTACCTGGTCGCCAGCGGAGACTTTCCAAGAAACTATCTCGGCTTCGGTTAATCCTTCGCCAACATCGGGCAAGTTGAATACTGCAAGTGACATCTTCTTACCCTTTCTCAGTAGGCGAGCGAGCGATCTACTGCTTCTAGAATCCGATCAGCGTCGGGCAGGAACAGTTCTTCAAGTTTGGCAGGTGGATAGGGAACATCGAAACTGCCAACTCTAAGTACTGGTGCCTCCAGGTTATAAAAGGCCAATTCAGCCACCTTGGCAGCCACCTCAGCTGCCACTGAGTATGAAGTCGAGGCTTCCGACGCAATCACCAGGCGACCGGTTTTCTTTACTGAGTTCAAGATGGTTGGAAAATCAATTGGAGAAACTGATCGAAGATCAATCACCTCAAGACTGATTCCTTCTGCGCTAGCTAAATCTGCCGCCTGCAGGGCAGTCACAACCATCGGTCCATAGCTAACAAGTGTGACTTGGGTTCCTTCACGCAATACTTTTGCCTGATGCATTGAACCAGGTGGTGTATCTAGATTCACAGTTCCCTTGAGCCAGTAACGCCTTTTTGGCTCGAAGAAAATAACTGGGTCGTTAGATTCAATCGCCTGCTGAATCATCCAGTAAGCATCGTTTGGGTTTGATGGGTTGATTACCCGAAGACCTGGGGTGTGAGCAAAGTAAGCCTCTGGTGATTCACTGTGATGCTCAACGGCACCAATACCCCCACCGTAAGGAATTCGAATAACAACCGGCATGCTCAGGTGACCTTCAGATCTGTTTGTTAGCTTCGCGAGCTGAGAAACAATCTGGTCGAATGCCGGATATACAAAACCATCAAACTGAATTTCTGCAATTGGTCGATAGCCGCGCATGGCAAGACCGATTGCAGTACCAACAATTCCGGATTCAGCAATAGGAGAGTTGAAAACTCTCTTGTTACCAAACTCTGCGAGTAATCCTTCGGTGACCCTAAATACTCCGCCGAGTTCTGCAACGTCTTCTCCAAATACCAAAACTTTTGAATCTTTTTGCATTTGCTTTTGAATGCCCGCGTTGATTGCCTTGGCGATTGTCATCTCCGCTGTGTTGGTCATTTGTCACCCTCTTCGAAAGAGCCTTCGTAGTTTTCAAGCCAGGCTTGCTGCTCTTGAACTAGCGGGTGCGGGTCGGTATAAACATGCTTGAACATGTTCTCCAAAGGAGGGTTAGGCATCGCAAAGGTAGCCTCGCGAATTTGAGTGGCTAGCTCATCGCCTGCTTTAGCTACTTCTTGGAAGAAGTCGTCGCCAACGCCTTGGCGACGCAAGAACTTCTCAAAGCGGGTAATTGGGTCCCTTGCGATCCAATAGTCCGTTTCTTCTTGTGGGCGGTACTTAGAAGGATCGTCGCTGGTTGTGTGTGCTCCGACTCGGTAGGTCAGCGCTTCGATAAGAGATGGGCCAAGGCCGTTTCTAGCATCGTCCATATGTTTGGCAGTTACTGCGTAACAAGCCAAAACGTCGTTGCCATCAACTTGGATTCCAGGAACACCAAATCCCTCACCACGAAGATATAAAGGAGCTACGGTTTGAGCAGACACCGGAGAGCTAATAGCCCACTGATTGTTCTGGCAGAAGAAAACAAGTGGTGACTTGTTTACCGCTGCGAACAATAGCGCTTCGCTCACGTCACCCTCAGCGGTTGCGCCATCTCCAAAGTAAGTAATTACTGCTTGGTCAACTTCCGGGTCACCGGTTCCGACATTGCCATCAAAGTTGACACCCATGGCATAACCTGCAGCGTGCAGCACCTGGGTTCCTAAAACAATTGCATAAAGATGAAATCTGGTTTCTTCAGGATTCCAACCACCGTGATTCACACCGCGCATCATTTTGATAATCGACATCAAATCGATGCCGTGGGTTATTGCCACCCCGTGCTCTCGATAGCTTGGGAACATGTGATCGTTCTTGCCAACGGCGTAGCCTGATCCGATTTGGGCAGCTTCTTGGCCGACGGCTGGAACCCAAAGCCCCATTTGGCCTTGGCGCTGTAATGCGGTGCACTCATTATCAAAGCGGCGGATTCTTGCCATGTCGCGATAGAACTTCAGGAAGTCATCAAGGGTGAGCTTTTCAATGTATTTGCCATAGTGTGCGTATTCGCTGGGCACCTCAAAAACGCCATCCGGAGACAGCATCTGAACTTGCGGCACGCGGCCCGCCAAGGTAGTCACAGGCTCTAATTTAGCTCTAATGCTGGGACAATAGAAAAATGATTCGTTTCTTCGTCTCCACCTCAATAAACGCCCTAGCTTTATGGGTTGCAACGATCCTAATTCCAGCCATAACTCTCACTCCTTACGGTGGTGAAGGGCTCTGGCAGACAATTGGTTCCTTCCTACTTGTTGGAGCAATCTTTGGTTTAGTAAACGCGATAATTGCACCAATTATTAAGGTTCTTGCATTCCCGCTATACATTCTCACTTTTGGTCTGATCTCATTTGTAATCAATGGAGCACTGCTCTTGTTTGTTGCGTGGCTTTCATCTCAAATTGGATCCGACATCTTCACAATCGATGGCTTTACACCCGAAGGTCTAACAGTTGAGTCAATGGGTTGGGCAATCTTGGGAGCGGCAATCATTTCGATAGCCTCCTTGATTGGTCGCTGGGTTTTCAAAATTCTTAAGATTCTCTAGCAATGACAAAGTCCATAGCTTTTCCAACAGGTAATCCGCGCACCTGAGACAGTAGTTGCTCTTTGATGTTCACG
The DNA here is from genome assembly GCA_044338175.1 of Rhodoluna sp. Taxonomy (GTDB): domain Bacteria; phylum Actinomycetota; class Actinomycetes; order Actinomycetales; family Microbacteriaceae; genus Rhodoluna. Next base: position 15,164 of record JBIIME010000018.1, on the reverse strand, counting down.
ATTCCCTTAGAGGTTGAGCTATCCACTTCTTCAGTCGTGTTCTTGTAACTTCTCAAAGAATGAGAATGTATCGGAGCATCTGATTCCGAAGCCAGGGAAGTGCGTTGAATAGTTACCCAATTTTTGGTTAGTGGATTCACTCTTCCGGAAGCGTTGGGGATTGGGTCATTCACATGTTCGATCGCCATCACCGGAAGCTTGGTGAGTTTTAGCTGCGCTATCGGGGCCCCAATAGTTACCAAACCTGCAGCGACATAACCGACAGGGTGCATGGCAAGGTTGCCCGCCACCATCCCGCCTTGTGAGTGACCAACAAATATCACTTCGTCAGTTGGTTTAATGCCAGCTTGGGTCATGGCCTCCAACACTGCCCGCTCGCTAGCTGCCAAGCCGTTACCCTGCATTGCCAAAATGTTGGACTGCAGATCAAACGGATTCGATCCATCTCCAAGGCCAAGGGTTTGTGTGCCGGGAATGTAAACAATGGCGGTTCTTTGATCCGCTGTTTGGAAGAAGTCGATACCAACGGTAGGTTGCGATTTTGATGACACCTGCGATAAACGATCTATTAGCTGCGTAATGGAGTCTGGGGGATTTGTGGCGACAGTTCTCGTCTTGGTAGCAGAAACCGCTTGATCTAATTTCCAGCCAAGAGTTGTGGCGATGTTGGTGGTAACTTCCGCAAGGGCTGGAACAAAGTGAATTTCAAATCGCCTGTGAATCTGAGCTTCTGTTGAAAAATACTGTTCAGAAGCCAACAGACAGCTTTCGTGCAATCGCTCTAGTTTGTCAAGGACATTCACTGTTGCCATTCGATACTGCAACTGACGAAGCGGGTCAGACAGGAGCGATTCAATTGGACCAAAGTCTGCCAGTTGTTCAGCTGCAAGTTTTATCTGAAAGGCAACGCGATGTATTTCTTCTTGCGTTGCCACAATGTCTGGATTTCCCCCGTAGCTATCAATAGTCACCAGCTCAGGGATTGCCTTAAGGCAATTAGTTCAGACTCTAAAGCTGCAAGCTGACCTGTCAGTACTAGAGCAGCTGATCCGCACCAGAAGCCAGGCTCGGGTTTAGCAAGCCTTATTCGATAAAGGCTTTGTTGAATCTGAAACTGAATCTGGTCCACGCAAATACTTTGCGCTGTTTCATTAGTTTTTTGGAACAATATTTGCGAATTGTTGAAAGCCGACAGGCTATAACAGCCTTCGATGCGACAGAATAGTTTGGTGAGCCTTTCTACGCAGCCAATTAGCCCGCTAGACGGTCGCTACGCACCGGCTGTGGCCGAGCTTTCGCTCTTGCTTTCCGAGGCCGGTCTAAACCGAGCTAGGGTCCAAGTTGAAATCGAATGGCTCTTGCTTCTTGCAAACTCCGAAATCTTTGGCCGTGACCGGTATGTCACCGAAGAACAAGCCAAAACTCTAAGAAAAGCTTTTGAAGACTTCAGTGACGAAGATGTTGCAGCTCTAGCCGCGATCGAAGCGACAACTAGACATGACGTCAAGGCCGTTGAATACTTTGTCAGAGACAAGCTCACAAAACTAGGCCGTGAAGACCTGCACGAGCTAACTCACTTCGCAGCTACCAGCGAAGACATCAATAACCTCTCCTACGCTCTCACCATCAAGGACGCCGTAAACAAGGTTTGGTTACCAAAAGCTAAAACTTTGGTTCAAGAACTTTCTCAACTAGCCAAGTCATCTGCTGGCGTCGCAATGCTTTCAAGAACTCATGGTCAACCGGCAACGCCAACCACCATGGGTAAAGAAATGGCTGTTTTTGTTCACAGACTCCAAAGACAAATTGCTCGCATTGAAAAAACCAGTTACCTCGGCAAGTTCTCGGGAGCGACCGGAACATATTCTGCTCACATGGTTGCTGTTCCTAATTTTGACTGGCAGGCGTTTTCCAAAAAGTTTGTTGAATCCCTAGGTCTTGAATTTAACCCACTAACCACTCAGATTGAATCTCACGACTGGCAAGCAGAGCTCTACCAAGGCGTTTCTCACTTCAACAGAATCTTGCACAACTTAGCTACTGACATCTGGAGTTACATCTCTATTGGATACTTCACCCAGATTCCAGTTAAGGGAGCTACCGGTTCTTCGACCATGCCTCACAAAATCAACCCAATCAGGTTTGAAAACGCAGAGGCCAACCTAGAGCTTTCAAACGCTGTTCTAGAGAACCTGGCTCAAACCCTGGTTACCTCTCGCATGCAAAGAGATCTTTCTGACTCTTCTGCCCAAAGAAACATTGGGGTCGGCTTTGGCCACTCACTGGTCGCACTAGATAACATTCACAAGGGCTTAGGTGAAATCAAGGTAGCTGACGCAGCGATCGCTGCGGACTTGGCCGATAACTGGGAAGTTTTGGCTGAGGCTATTCAGACCGTTATTCGAGCTGATGTTGCAAGTGGCAAGTCAGAGATCACTAATCCTTACGAACTTCTCAAAGACCTGAGTCGAGGCAAAAGACTTACCCGCGAAGACCTCGCTGATTTTGTTTTGAATCTAGATATCCCTCAGACATCAAAAGATAGACTGCTTGCCTTGTCCCCGAAGGATTACACAGGGCTTGCTAAGAAATTAGCCGAGTCGATCTAACGAAGAACGGGCTTATCTGGATCGTTTTTTTTCTCCGGAACCATAAGTGCCAAGGTTGCTATTCCAACCAAAGAAACAATAAAAGTCACACCAGCGGAAATTAGCGCTGCGTCTACCTTGCGAACCCCAAAATAGACCAGAACTCCAACAAAAGCTGCAGCTACTGCAGAAAGAATCAAGAAAGTGGAGGCGGTTATCTTTTTAGGCATAAAGCAAGCCTAAAGCTATTTTTGTGGGGTTAAAGCAGCAAGAGCTAAATGCACACCGCTAATAACCAAATAGGCGCCAAAGAATCCAACGGCACTGACTATATCCAGGGGCGCGATTAAGAAAAGCAATCCAATTGCTAAACCCAACCCAGCACTTATCAAGCCGTCTTTGCCGCTGCGTGTTCTAAATCCTGCTCGGTTGGCAAGATACAACTCCATGGCACCGGAAATCACTGCCCAACCAGCTACTAAGTAAACAAACACTAGAGCCTGGGCGGTTGGTTCTGTTTGAGGAATCAAAGCAGCAAACAAACCAACAACCAATGCGATCACAGTAAAAGGAAGTGATTCAACAGACAGGTATTTACCCTTGGCCCAAATGGTTACCGCCACGTTTGCAACTGCTAATCCAATTCCAAAAACAGCCAGCGCGAATAAACCTGTTGCTGCTGAGTGGGATTGAGTAAAAGTAATGAAGAGTCCAACGGCCAAAAAAACTACAGCTCGAACACCAAGAATTTTCTGCAAAGTCTCTAGTTCTTCATGTTTACAAAGCGAGAGTAGTTTCCCTGGAAGGCAACAACTACGGTTCCGGTAGGACCGGAGCGCTGCTTAGCCAAGATTAGGTCTGCTTCTCCAGCTCTTGGGTGGTCGCTATCTCCGGCGGCTTCACGGTGGAGCAAAACAACAACGTCAGCGTCTTGCTCGAGCGATCCAGATTCACGAAGGTGAGAAAGTTCTGGCTTCTTGTCCTTGGTCTGCTCTGCTTGACGGTTGAGCTGTGACAAAGCGACTACTGGAATTCCTAGTTCTTTCGAAAGCAGCTTTAGTGCTCGAGAGAACTCGCTAACTTCTTGCTGTCTGGATTCAACTTTTTTTCCAGAAGTAAGTAGCTGCAGGTAGTCGATAACAACCATCTTTAGTCCCACTCGCTGCGCAAGTCTTCGGCACTTGGCGCGAATCTCGGCGAGAGTCATGTTTGGTGAGTCATCGATGTATAGCGGGGCATCGTTGATGTTTCCTCGAACTTGTGCCAACTTAGTCCAGTCGCTGTCGGCGATGTTTCCTTTACGCATCGACTGCAATGGAATCATCGATTCTGCAGAAAGCATTCTCATCGCAATTTCTGCTCGACCCATTTCGAGAGAGAAGAAAAGTGTGGGCTTGTTTGACTTGATAGCTGCGTTACGGGCAAGGTCAAGAGCAAATGTCGACTTACCCATCGCAGGTCGTGCTGCAACAATAATTAGCTGACCTGGATGTAAACCATTTGTTAGCGCATCAAGTTCGGTAAAGCCAGTTGGAACTCCAACTAGATCTCCGTCTTTGGCAGCCGCTGCTTCAATTTCTGCAATTGCTAATTCAATTGAGTCATTTAGTGCAACGTAATCTTCACCAGAGCCCGTGCGAGTAACTGCGTAAACATCTTCTTGGGCTTGGTTTACAAGTGATTCAACTTCACCTTCGTTTGCATATCCAAGTTGAGCAATTCTTGTTCCAACCTCGACCAGCCTTCTCAGTGTTGCTTTTTCCTGAACGATCTTCGCGTAGAACGCTGCGTTTGCGGCAGTTGGAACAGTGCTGGTAAGTGTGTGCAGGTAGTCGGCGCCACCGGCGCGTACCAGACTTCCGGTCTTTAGCAACTGGTCCGTCACTGTTATTACGTCGGTTGGTTCACCCATTCCGTAGAGAGAAAGTAACGCATCAAAAACGACTTGGTGTTTTGGTGCGTAAAAATCATTTCCTCTGACGTGTTCAAAAACTTCGGCTACTGCTTCCTGAGAAAGAAGCATTGCACCCAAAGTGCTTTGCTCTGCAAGAAGATCGTGCGGTAAGACTCGGTCAGAAGAGCGCCCGGGTTCAACCGGAAGTACTGGCGCCAATGACATTTAGTGCTCCTGAATAGAAAATAGGTTTGAGGGTTGATAGCTTGCGCTTACTGACTTGTCTAGCATCCACCACTGACAACTATGGATAAAGCCACGGTGTGTATAAAGCTGTGGATAAACCTGGGGAAACACTCTAATAACTGCCCTTTAGCTGGGGAGACAGCTGTGGGTAAATCAGGGCTAGAAGACGTACTAGTTAGTGATCTATTGGCCACTGGGTGTGGAAAACAAATATGGGTAAAAGTCTAAAGACCCCCCTGAGGGTCTATAGAAATGCAAAAAATTGCACGTCCCTCAGTTTCTTCACTTAAGAGACTCATCGATTCTGTCAATTATTTGCTGAGTTACAAATGGCCCAGACCATGCCTGTTCAACACCTTCAGACTTTAGCCAGGAAAGTACCGAAGATCTCCAAGATTCCAGGTCAATGGTCCTAGCTTGCTCAATCGCCTTCATTATCGAATTGATGTCGGGCTTTGTGTGAATGGCGACAAATTCAGGTATTCCAAAATCAACCGGGTTTGGGCCCACGTAGATGGGTAAAGTACCGGCAAACAAAGAATCAAAGAGTTTTTCTGACATGTACTCGATGCTGTTTTCAATCACCAGCGCGTACTTGTAAGAAGCAAGAGTGGAAAGCTTGTCCTTGCTGGTTCCCATAAATGAAAGAGGGGCTTTAAACCAACCCTTCATTGCTGTTGGTTTGATCCCAAAACCATGCTTGAGGGGAATCAGTAATTCTTCGAAAGCCTTAGTTGCTCTTCTAAACCAAGGCATATCCCAATCAAAACCCCAGACATCTACGTCTGAGGATTTCTGGGCGGCAATTCTGCGGAGGGAATAAAGCTCACCTTTAACAAAGCTCATTTTATTGGCGTTGATTATTGCAAAACGATCGATTCTTTCACTGCTGGAAACATTCGGGGACTCTAGGTGTTCTAGGGTCCATCGTTGCGGCCAGTTAATCCTGGACTTTGAGGCATGGGGTGATCGGCCAACATCAATTACCAAGCTCATGTGTTTGAGGTAATCAGCTCTATAGTTTTGCGGCCTGACAACACTTGGTTCTTGCCGAACTAGTACAGCTGGTGCTCTTACATCGTTCTTTGGTAGTTTCTCGGATGGGTCGTTGTCAAAATCCAGAAAGACATAAACACCTGGGTCGCCGCCCTCTGGCGTATGTCTACCAAGAGATTGCACAAATCCCGCAAAGCTCTCCTCGTCTGGCTTTGTTATCGTGCCGCTATTTGGACCCAGGGGCATTATTGTTTTGAACGAGTTTTCCACTATCTAAATGGTCCCTTTGGGTTTTGATGGTGACTTCGAGGTTATCGAGTTGTAAAGCTTGAAAATTCTTCGTCTCATAAAGTAGGGCAACCGACCAACTACCTGATACAGCAATGACAAAAGCGTCCACTTTCTCTTTTGTGTAGTTTGCGTCGATTCACCAAAGTTATTAGCTGTTTCTATTGAGTTCGGCGACTTAGCATCGGTGGTTTTTGTCTGATAGTGACTAGCAGTGTCTAATTGGGACAGAATGGCGTTGAGAATATCTGGCGTGTACGACTCACCCAAAATATTGAAAACATCACGTGTAGCCGATGTGCTGTTTGGTTCTGCATACTGCCAAGCAACATTTAGCTGCTCTAAGGCCGTGGCCCAAACTAAATCGGCAAAGTCTGAGTCTTGAATTCGGCGTCGAATGGCGTCTTCTAGTTTTGCGACGAATGGACCGCGATCATTAGATGAAATCCTGCGAGCGTAATCAATGAACGGATCAGACGCAAAGACCTTGAGCAGACCGATGGTGGCCGAAAAGGTCCTCACTTTTGCTCCCTGGGTGTGGGACTCGCTAATTGGGTTTTCTCTGTATAGAACGGTCTGCTTCTTTATAAACTCATGCTCGCCTCGCATAAGGCTCTTTAGAGTTTGTTCTGAGTCAGAGAAGGCAACGGTATGCATCGCGACTTGGTCAGCTTCAAAATTTGCTTTCCGCATTGACAGTGACGCAAATGGAACAACTTGTTCAGCTACATTGGCAAGAAAAGTAGCTTGTTCAAGGCTGTTGTCGATAAACCAGTTTGCCCTTGGTGGCACTGGAATTTTCTTACCTTCTGAATTAAGTGAACCAAGATCTGTAGAAACTGAGCTAAGCGATTCACCTCCGCTTTTTATTGCTTGTAGGTGACTTTCAACGTGGTTAGGTAGGTACTTATCATCTTGGTGAAAAAATGTAATCCAGGCTGTGGGAATCAAATCCAGATTTAACTGAAACGAACCAAGTCCACCCAAATTGATTGGGTTTTGAACAAGTTTGTATCGGTTAGCAAATTTTTTGGAGGATTCAAGAAGGTTACGTAGAGTGCCCAAATCAAATCCGGGAGAGTAATTGTCAACAATTACAAGATAGAAGTCCTGGGAGGTTTGCGCTTCCAGGTCTTGAATACGCTCCTTGATGTACTGCTCACCTTTGTAAAGTCCAAGGAAAACAGTTGTATTCAAATGAAGCCCGAGATCCAAGCTCCCAAATGTTTTCCTGCCAACTCTGAGCCACGCAAGATTAGCGGTCTGGTCGTTCACTTAATTCGTGCCTCCGATCACTAACGAGCTTACAAGAATCGCAAATTTCAAGTTTCTTATGCACGTGGTGGAAAGTGAGCTACTTAGTCCCAGTAAGGCATGAGCTATTATTTAGTGAGGCAAACGACTACTACACCTAGGAGATTTCTTGGCTAGCACGAGTGTTTCGGTAGTCATCGCTTTCTACAACGGATCTCGTTGGATAGAGCGCGCATTGGAAAGTGTTCAGAATCAAACAATGCCGCCTAATGAAGTGATTGTGGTCAACGACGGCTCAAGCGAAGATGAGTTAGGGTTTCTAGTCGGTCTCCAACAGCGTTTTAACTTCCAAATCCTAAACCAAGAAAATTCAGGCCAGTCTGCTGCTAGAAATCTGGGTGTTTCCAAAGCAACCTCAGATTACATTTGCTTACTGGATCAGGACGATTACTATCTTCCTAAACACAATCAAATCCTTGTGGAAAATGCCGATTTCGAAGATCCAAAATTTGGCTTTTCTTATGGCGATCTATGGCGATCGAATGAAGCCGGCCAAATCCTTTCGCACTCCTCTATAAACGTGAAGATTAAGCACCCACACACAAGCCTCAATACTTTGGTTGGAAAAAACATGTTCATCGTTCCTTCGGCCACCCTAATTAGTAGAACCGCTTTCTTAGCAGTTGGTGGTTTCGATCCAGAATTGCGCGGCTTCGAAGACGATGATCTGTTTCTAAGATTCTTCCTGGCTGGATATTCAAACAGGTTTACCCCCGAAGCGGTAACCGTTTGGACAATAAACACTTCAAGTACTTCTTTCACGGAGTCTATGGCTCGAAGCAGATTCATTTACTTCAAGAAGTTGCTGAAGACCTTCCCGGAAGGTTCAGTTGTAGGAACTTATGTTTTCGGGCAACTTATGTATAAGAGGTTCGCCTACCAATTCGCTGGAGATGTAATTGAGTCCGCGTTTAAGGGAGGCGAAAACTACGAAGAGCGATTGTCCCGGCTCAAGGAGTTCAGGTCGATTGTGCGTTCAAGTAACGAAATCACAGCCCGCGGTAAAAGAAAATACCTTTTTATAACTTTTCCGATAGTTAAGTTCAGTAAGAAAATTCTTCGACTATTTCTTCTGGTCATTCTTCGGTCTGGGCTTTTGTCAGTCCTCGCCCGGCTTCCCTCTAAGGCTCTTCGTGAGTTCGTGGGTAGGTACCTGCCGCGAAAAAAGGATCTCTAAGCCTGGTTCTATGCTTTCGCAGAATTCCAATAACGTCAGTTACTGCTCTTGAGAATCCTGCCAGGCTTAGTGGCTTTGGTCTTGTTTGAGCCTCGCGGTGAATTAGCTCAGCCTTCACGCAGACGATGTTGTTGTAGTTATGGTTTGAGCTTCGAATAGAAATATCTACATCGTTAAATCCTGATGGGAAGTTCTCATCGAGTGCCCCTATTTCCCAAAATTTACTCTTGGATATAACTGCGCAGGCAAAAGTTACTGCACTAACTCGGAAGCAATTTTCTGGAACGCACTCATCCATAGATTTGCCGCGATTCGGGTGACCAGCAATGCCGGTATAACCCAGAGCTACCCCCATGTGTTGAATGGATCCATTTGGGTAGCCAAGGACCGCACCCACTAATCCAGCACTGGTTACAGATGCATGCTCGACCATGGAACTTAGCCAGTTACTGGAAATAACTTCAGTGTCGTTGTTGATGAAGCACAGGTAATCACCCGTGGCTTTTTTGGCGGCAAAGTTGCAGATTGCCGAGTAGTTGAATACTTCAGGGTATTTCAGGATTGAAACCCCTTCAGATGCATATTGGGCTAGGAGATCTTTTGTTTCAGGCTCGATAGAAGAGTTATCAACAATCAGAAGTTCGTAGTTCGAATAATTCGTTTTTTCTCGAATCGAATCTATGCAAGCTCGAAGCAGCTTCGGCTTGTCTCTAGTTGGAACAATGATTGAAACTTTTGGTTCAATGGCGGTGGGGCGGGTGTCGTGGTCGTTATCGAAACTAACCAGATTTGAAAGACCCCAGTTTCTGGTGTCTAACTTGCGAATTACATAACCAAGTACTGAGGAAACTAACAAGTCACACCTGCCTGTCGCTTTACAATCCCAGTATTTTCATACTTGGGCTTGGGTTTAATACTTTGGAAGAAGTCCTTTTACACTTGCCTCTGCTAGAGAGTAAGCGTCTGCGTCCTTTGGGCTGGTCAAAAACTCTGACGCGCTCCACTTATCCGTGAATGGAATACCAAGCGCTTCGTCAAAAGGGTTTATTTCGTGCTCGCCAGTTGGGTTGTATGGTTCGTTGCAGAGGTAATTGACAACCGTGTTGTCCTCTAGCGCAAGAAATACGTGGCCCAAGCCTTCTTGAATAAGGACTGCTTTCCCGTTTTTTTCTGAGACCACATCAGCGTCCCATTTTCCAAAGGTTGGGGAACCGACCCTTATGTCGACAACAATGTCCCAAATGGAACCCCTCGGGCAGAACACATACTTGGCTTGCCCTGGAGGAACGTCCGCCCAATGAATGCCACGAATAACACCTGCTTTAGAAACAGACTGGTTGACTTGCTTCACCTGAAAATCAAATCCTAGAGTTTCCGATATTGAGGACAGTTTGTACACCTCATGAAAGGAGCCGCGTTCGTCGTCAAATTTTCGAGGGGTGAAAACCCAGGAACCTTGGATGCTAAGCGGCGTGAAGCTCATTTGTCCCTCTGCTAGTTTGATTATTCTAAGACTACCGAACGAAGGGATTCCAATGCGATTTGCTGTGATTGGAAATCGCGGAATGTTCGGTTCGGAGATGATGCTCGTTCTGGCCGATAGAGGCCATGAGGTTTTAGGGCTTAATCGCGAGACGCTAAATCTAGATGATTCAATCGAAATTATTGCTCAGCAGCTGGAAGGTTTTGATGCTGTAGTAAACGCTGTTGCTTACACTGCCGTGGATAAGGCCGAGTCAGAAATTACACTTGCAAACCTTGTGAATGGCGATTACGCCGGCAAATTAGCCAGCGCTTCGAAAATTGTTGGCGCCAAGTTTCTTCACTTGTCTACCGATTACGTATTTGACGGTAACTCGGAGATTCCATACGCAACTGATGCCATTCCAAATCCACAAGGCGCCTACGGTCGCTCCAAGTTACTAGGTGAAAAGCTAGTTGAAGAGTCAGGCGCAAATTACACAATTTTCAGAACTGCTTGGCTCTATGGTGCAAACGGGAAATGCTTTCCAAAAGTTATGCGGGAGAAAGCTTCGCAGGGTGACCCACTAAGAGTTGTAAATGATCAGTTTGGGCAACCAACCTGGACCAAAGACCTTGCCGAGCAGATTCTTAGTTACGCCCAACTAGATCACGCCCCCGCAATTGTCCACTGTGTATCTTCGGGGAAAGCAAGCTGGTTTGATTTTGCAACTGAAATAGTTGGTACGTACCCAATCGAGGCGGTTTCTAGTGGCGAGTTCGTAACGGCAGCAAAGCGGCCCAAGTACAGCGTCTTAGAGAACTCGAGCAATTTGGTTACACCAATTGGTGATTGGAAAGATCGTTGGCTTGCAGCCAAAGACGATGTCTTAGGACTACTGAAGTAGATCCATCAGGTACTTGCCATAACCTGATTTGAGAAAACGATTTGCCTCTGCTTTTAGTTGAGCGTCGTCGATGTAACCCAGTCGCCAGGCAATTTCTTCCGGAACAGAAATCTTGGTTCCCTGTCTGTGTTCAATTACTTTTACAAATTCTGCGGCTTCATGGAGAGAATCAATGCTGCCAGTATCTAGCCAGGCGGTTCCGCGATCAAGTTTTTCAACCTGTAATTCACCCTTGTCCAGGTAAGCCTTGTTGAGGTCTGATATTTCAATCTCTCCACGGGCCGAGGGTTTGAGGTTCTTTGCAATCTCAGAAACTTTGTGATCGTAGAAATATAGGCCTGGAATTACATATTTACTTTTTGGTTTGGCTGGTTTTTCTTCAATCGAAAGTACTTTGCCTGATTCATCAAACTCGATGACTCCATAGTCCTGTGGGTTTTTTACTCGATGGGCAAATACTGTTGCGCCCGGACGGCTCTTCATGCGGCTAAGTGTTGAACCTAGGCCGCTGCCATAAAAAATGTTATCTCCGAGCACCAGAGCGACATTGTCGCCATCAATAAACTTTTCACCAATAACAAATGCGTCGGCGAGGCCTCTAGGTTCTGGTTGTTCTGCGTAGCTTATTTTTATGCCCCACTGCGAACCGTCTTTTAGAAGCCTCTTAAATTGTTCAGCTTCGTGAGGTGTGGTGATCACCAGAATCTCAACAATTCCCGCAAGCATCAGTGTGCTCAACGGATAGTAAATCATCGGCTTGTCGTAAACAGGCATGAGCTGTTTGGAGTTTGCGATGGTAAGAGGGTAGAGCCTAGTACCGGAACCGCCGGCAAGAATTATGCCCTTCATTTTTCCCTTCACCGCTATAAAGGTTTGAGCGCTCATCATTTGCCCTGCAACATGAATCGCTCTGCTGATAGCCTATTACAGAGTTATGGGAGGCATTTTGAAGGTTGTTGTCACCGGTGGAGCTGGATTCATTGGCTCAAACTTTGTCCGCAGGACGCTCGCAACTCGCCCAGATATAAAAATTACAGTTCTTGATTCTCTTACCTATGCTGGGCGTCTTTCAAATCTAGAAGGACTCGAGGGTAAATACGAGTTTGTTCAAGGAGATATCTGCAACCCGGAAGTTGTGCAGTCCGTGGTGTCAAAGGCAGATGTGGTTGTTCATTTCGCCGCCGAAAGTCATAACGATAATTCATTGAAATCTCCGCGGCCGTTTATTGAGACCAACGTTTTCGGAACTTTCGAACTCATTCAAGCCTGTGTAAAAAACAATGTTCGAATGCACCATGTTTCAACTGACGAGGTCTTTGGCGACTTGGCCCTTGAGGGAACGGACACGTTCACTAGAGACACCCCATACAACCCTTCGTCTCCATACTCCGCCTCCAAAGCTTCGAGTGATCACCTGGTTAGGGCTTGGGTTCGTTCTTTTGGTCTTCGGGCAACTATCTCTAATTGCAGCAACAACTTCGGTCCATACCAACACGAAGAGAAATTGATTCCACGCATGATCGGCCTAATTGGCTCCGGAGCAAAACCTGAACTCTATGGCAATGGGGCAAATGTTCGGGACTGGATTCACGTGGATGATCACAACGATGGTGTTTGGGCTGTGATTGACAAGGGTGTAATCGGCCAGACCTACCTCCTCGGTGCGGACAACCAGCGCTCGAACCTAGAGGTTGTTCAAGCGCTGCTTGAAATCATGGGTAAACCAAAGGATTACGTCGACTTTATTGGTGATCGACCGGGCCACGACTTGAGGTACGCGATTGATGCTTCAGCAACAGAAGCTGAACTTGGCTGGAAGCCAAAGCATGGAAACTTTGAAGAAAAATTGGCTGAGACGGTGGGATTCTACTCGGCTAACTGATGCGCCAGACTTGACAGGCTTCTAGCCGAAATAGTCTTTAACGATTTCCTTGGTGGGGCCAACTTTTTTCATTACTCCGTGTTCCATCCACACGACTTTGTTGCATGTTTGCTCAATCAACTCTTTATTGTGACTTGCAATAACAAGTATTTCTGACTGGTTCACTAAATCTTGCAGCCTCTTGCTCGCTCGCTCGGCAAAAGCTCCATCTCCAACAGAAAGCCACTCGTCCATAATCAGGATGTCCGCAGACATTGAGGTAGAAACAGAAAATGCGAGTCTCAGAAGCATTCCAGAGCTGTAAATGCGAACTGGCAAATTCACGTAATCACCAAGCTCAGAGAACTCAATTATTTCGTCAATCTTTTGATTGATTTGTTTTTTGGAAAGGCCCATTAGCTTTCCACGAAGAAGGATGTTTTCCCTTCCGGTGTTTTCTGGATTAATTCCCAGAGAAATATCTACCAAGGAGGAAATGGTGCCTGATCTCTCAACCGTTCCTGTACTTGGCTCGAACACTCCGGTAAAAAGTCTTAATAGGGTGCTCTTTCCGGCACCGTTATGACCGACTATTCCAACCCTGTCGCCAGATTTAATCTCAAGATTCAATTCTTTCAAGGCTTCAATACTGAGGTGTCCACCTCGTTGAGCAGTGAGGGCGCCTCCGGTAGCGGCACTCACAAGAGTATTAGTCAGTGATCTTGCAGAGGAGTTATATATCGGAAGTACAACGGATGCGTTCTTTAGTCTTATGTGTGCCATGTCTATACCCAATACGCAATTCTTTTTTCGTACTTCTTGAATAACAGAAGTCCTATTGTCCATAGGGCTATGCCTAACGCCACAACCCATATCCAGTTTTCAAGAGATGGGTATTGGCTAATCAGTGGCAGTCTCATCACCTGCAAAATGTGATACAGCGGATTTAGGCTCACGATGGCCTCAACTAGTTCGTTATCCCCAAGGCTTTCTTTGATCCAAATAACCGGTGTTATGTAGAAAGCAACGGTCAAAGCAGCGCTGATAATTTGAGGGAGGTCTCTAAACCTTGTTGCCACAATTCCAAAGATCATTGCCATTCCGGATAAAGCAATCACAGCCAGCAAAACCCCAAGCGGCCATAGAAATATTGCCCAAGTAAATCCTCCTCCAAAGATGAGGATCACAACTGGCATAATCACGATGTTGTGGGCAGACACAATAATGTTTCGCCAAACAACGCGAACCACATAAACAATCTTTGGCAGCGGCAGCTGTTTGATCATTGCTTCAGCGACTATAAATGCCTGGTTGCCTTCATTAAGAATTCCGGCAATCAAACCCCAAGTAATAAGTCCAGAAGCTAGGTAAGGAAGAAATACTTCTAGTGGAGTGTTAAATATCGTTCCGAAGACTATTCCTATAGCAGAGATGGTTACTGCCATTCCGATAGTTATCCAAAGCTGACCAAAAACACTTCTTCGGTATGACTGCCTGATATCTTGCCAGCCAAGCATCAAGCCAATTCCAAGCGTTTTTCTCACCTGTTTTGACTCTCCTCTTAGTTAGAGTTCAGGAACCTTGTAACCCTAAAGCAATAGCAGTTTACTTCTTGGCTACAACTTTTAGCTTGATGGTCGCTACTAGGTCACCGTGTAATCTAACGGTTGCCAAGTACTCACCAACAGAGCGAATCGGGTTTGGAATTTCAACTTTGCGCTTGTCGATCTGACCAAGGCCAGCTTCTGAAACAGCAGAAGCGATGTCGCCAGTCTTCACAGAACCAAACAGTCTTCCGCCAACGCCAGCTTTAACAGCAAGCTTCACGGAACCCTCTTCAAGTCTTGCCTTTAGAGTTTGTGCTTCTTCGATTGTTGCTAGTTGACGAGCGTCACGAGCTGCGCGGATAGAGCTAACTTGCTTTTCTCCCCCCTTGCTCCAAGTAACAGCAAATCCTCTAGGCAGTAGGTAGTTACGTGCGTAGCCATTTTTTACTTCAACAACGTCTCCAGCGGAGCCAAGGCCAGAAACCTCATTGGTAAGAATGATCTTTGACATGGGGTTTCTCCTTAGCGGCCAGCGCCAGCGTATGGCAACAAAGCCATCTCGCGTGCGTTCTTGATAGCGGTTGCGATTAGGCGTTGCTCTTGAACAGAGACGCCGGTGATTCTGCGAGCGCGGATCTTTCCGCGGTCAGAGATGAACTTTCTCAAGGTTGCAACATCTTTGTAATCGATGATGCCAACCTTCATGAACTTAACTGGAGCTAGTTTGTCTAGCTTCGAGTTTCTAGTTGGTTTGCGACGTGGGTCGGTTTTTCCAGCCATTTATTTCTCCTAGTTTCTAATCTTTAAAAAGGTGTGTCGTCAGATGCTGGTGCACCTGGGTTAGCCCAGCCGTCATCGGCCTTGGCAGCTGCCGGAGCAGCTGG
>JBIIME010000053.1:0-7019 GCA_044338175.1 Rhodoluna sp. | reverse complement strand
GCTTCTTCGTGGTAAGCCTTGAGATCTTTTCGCTCCTTGAACGTAATCCCAAAGAGCTTTTCGGATGCAAAGAAGACTCCGTCAAATAACACCCGCTCCAGTTCGAAGTAGGGCTTCATCAAAGAGGTATCTAGGTTGTATTTTTCTTTGCGCACTTTCTCGGTGTAGTAAGCCCAGTCCCAGCTTTCAAGCTTCGATCCAGCGTGATCTTTGTGTAATTGACTCTCTAGATCTTTTGCTTCTGAGCGCGCGTTGGATACAGCTGCCGGGGCAATGCGACGAAGCATTTTGTGTGCGTTAGCTGGTTTGCCAGCTGTTTGATCTGAGAGGACATAAGCAGCGTGACTTTCGAAGCCAAGTAGCTTTGCGCGCTCCGCGCGAAGCTTCACGATTTGCTTGATTAGCTCTTGGTTGTCAAAGTCCCCACCAGAGGTGGACTTGGACATGCTGGCTCGCATAATCTTTTCCCGCAACTCTCTGTTTTCTAAAGAGGCTAGCCAGGGGTGACCGGTGTAGTTCACCATGTTCACTAGGTACTTGCCATCTAAGCCACGCTCTTTCGCTGCCTGACTTGCGATGTCAATTTCAGAATCAGAAAGTCCGGCAAGCATTGCAACATCATCCACCACTACACCCAAACGATTAGCTTCTGCCAGAGCGTTCTGATCGAACCTGGTTTGTAGCTCTGAGAGCCTTTCGTTGTATTGCTTTAGGGTCTCGCGCTTTTCTGGGCTTAGCTGTGCTCCAGCGTGAACAAAGTCTCGATGATATCTTTCAATGAGCCAAACCGACTCGGTGTCTAGACCAAGATGGTCACGAGTTTGATGGAGAGTCTCTATTCTCGAGAACAGAACTGGGTTCAGTTTGATTGCATCCTCGTGAGCCGCGAGCTTGGGTGCAATCTCGGATTCGATCTTGTCGATTGAGGGATTAGTGTCGGCTGACGACTTGTTATAGAAAACCAATAGCATTCGCTCAAGCATTTTCCCCGAACGCTCCAAAGCAACAACTGTGTTGTCAAAAGTTATCTCTGGTTGGGCGGTAATTCTTTCAATTTCCGCTAGCTGCTGCTCACAACCAGCATAGAAAGCCGGAAGGTAGTGCTCGTCTGTAATTTTGGAAAAATCAGGCAGCTCATATTCAAGTGTTGATCGATCTTGAAATGGATTTGAGCTAGTCATCTCGGACCCTTCTTATTGTGCAGGCTTGAAAGAAACTCCGCTAATTGCTAGCGACTCAGAAACTTTGTAGTTGATCTCATCGATTTTTCCTACCGATTTCAAATCAGAATCGATGAGCTTTAGCGATTCAATCTCTGGTTCACCAGCTTCAATGGTCAGGCTGGTTATTTCAGCTTTCATTGATAGCTTTTCGTCAGACTTGGCTTTGCGAATACCAATGAGAGCCTGGGAGGCAAGAGATAGCAGGCTTGCGTTCTGGCTTCCGATAAAGCCAGATAGGTCATCAGCTACTGGCCAATTACTGCGGTGGACACTACCTTCTTGCCACCAGCTCCAGGCTTCTTCTGTGGCGAAAGGAATAAAGGGCGCCAAGAGCTTGGTTATGGCAAGTAGTGCAATACGCAACGCGCTAACTGCAGATGCTTGCGCTGCAAGATCTGTATTTTGACCGTAGGCACGCTCTTTCACAAGCTCGAGATAATCATCGGTGAAGTTCCAGAAGAATGACTCCGTTAGCTCTAGTGCCTTGGTGTGATCAAAGCTTTCAAAAGCTTTGGTAGCTCCGGTAACTACTTCTGCAAGAGCTGCAAGCATGGCCTTATCAATTGCTTCGGTGACCTCAATCTTGTCGCTTGCTAACTCAAAAGAAAGCACAAACTTTGCAGCGTTTAGAACCTTAATTGCAAGTCTGCGTCCAACTTTCATTTGACCTACGTCAAAGGCGGCGTCGGTTCCTAGCCTTGCGGCTGAGGCCCAGTATCTGACAGCGTCTGAGCCGTGCTCATCCAACAAATCATTTGGCACCACAACGTTGCCTTTGGATTTAGACATTTTCTTGCGGTCTGGGTCAAGAATCCAACCAGATAACGCGGCATCACTCCATGGGAGCTGGTTTTCTTCTTGGAAAGAACGAAGGACGGTTGAAAACAGCCAGGTGCGAATAATGTCTTGGCCCTGCGGACGCAAACTAAAAGGGAATACCTTGTCATACTTCTCAGGATCGGAAATCCAACCCCCTGCAAGCTGTGGTGTAAGGGAGGACGTTGCCCAGGTGTCAAGAATGTCCACCTCTCCCATAAAACCATTTGGCTTGCCGCGCTGATCTTCAGTGAAACCTTCGGGGGATTGGCTGGAAGGATCAACTGGCAGAGCTGACTCTGAGGGAGTAATTACTCTGTCGTAATCAGGATTACCTTCGGCATCGAGTGCGTACCAAACCGGAATCGGAACACCAAAGAAACGTTGCCTGGAAACCAGCCAGTCACCAGTTAAACCATTAACCCAGTTCTCGAATCTGACACGCATAAAGTCGGGGTGAAAATTTAGGTCCTTACCGAGCGCAATTAGCTGATCGCGAAGTTGCTCGTCGCGGCCGCCATTTCTTAGGTACCACTGTCTAGTTGAAACAATCTCCAGCGGCTTGTCGCCTTTTTCAAAGAACTTAACGGGGTGAGTGATTGGCTTTGCTTCGCCGACCATGTCGCCTGATTCGGTCAAAAGCTCGACGATTCGCTGCCTTGCTGAGAACACTGTTTTTCCGGCCAGTTCTGCAAAAATCTCAAGGGCTTTTGGTTCCGAGATGACTTCTGGAGCTTCGCTCAGAATTCGGCCGTCCCAGCCCAAGATTGCTCGGTTTGGAAGATCTAACTCTCTCCACCAGATAACATCCGTGACGTCACCGAAGGTACAAATCATTGCAATTCCAGAACCCTTGTCTTTTTGCGCAAGACGATGGGCAACTACGGGAACCTCAACACCAAACAAGGGTGTGGTTACGGTTTTGCCAAAAAACTTCTGGTACCGCTCGTCATCAGGGTGTGCAACAAGAGCAACACAAGCCGGTATCAGCTCAGGCCTGGTGGTCTCGATAAAGATTTTGCCTTCTGGTCCATCAAAGCCGATGCGGTGATAAGAACCTGGCTGGTCACGGTCTTCTAGCTCTGCTTGAGCAACCGCTGTTCTAAAAGTCACGTCCCAAAGAGTTGGCGCCATCGCCTGGTAGGCCTCACCGCGAGCGAGGTTATTTAGAAACGCTTTCTGGGAAACAGCCTGAGCATCAGGTGAAATAGTTTGATAGGTCTGCGACCAATCAATTGATAGACCAAGCTGGCGCCAAAGAGCCTCAAAATGCTTTTCGTCTTCAAGGGTTAGTCGCTCGCAAAGCTCAATGAAGTTTCTTCTCGAGATTGGAACTTGGTCGGCGGCTTTGCTGGATTTGCCATCACCACCTTCAAATGGTGGCTTGAAGTCGTTTACGTAAGCCAGGCTAGGGTCGCAACGCACGCCATAGAAGTTTTGAACGCGCCTTTCGGTTGGTAATCCATTGTCGTCCCAACCCATTGGGTAGTAGACCTCTTTACCGATCATGCGCTGGTACCTGGCAATTAGATCGGTATGGGTGTAACTAAAAACGTGACCTACATGCAAAGACCCAGAAACCGTAGGAGGGGGTGTATCGATTGAGAAGATTTGCGATTTCGGAGCGGACTTGTCGAAGCTGTAAGTCTTGGAGCTATCCCAGTTAGGACCCCACTTTTGCTCTAGACCTTCAACTCCAACCTTGTCCGGGGTGGTAGCAGCGCGGGCGTAGCTATCTGCTTTGCCTAGGGCATTATTCATGGCTAAAGTCTCCAAAAAACGGGTTAGATACAGGTTAACATTGATAGAGATTACCTAAGACAAAGCCAAGAAAGCCCAAAATGTATCCCCTGAACTCGGAAGATGAGGCAGCTGGCGTAACTCCTAGCCCTAACTTCCCTGAAATCGAACAGCGGATTCTTGATTACTGGGACAATGACGGCACCTTCCAGGCTTCGATAGATCAGCGAAAAGCAGAGTCTGCTGAAGAATTCGTGTTCTACGATGGCCCACCCTTTGCCAACGGATTGCCGCACTATGGCCATCTACTTACCGGTTACACCAAAGACCTAGTTCCAAGGTTCAAGACCATGCAGGGTTACCGAGTAGAGCGCCGCTTTGGTTGGGATACCCACGGTTTACCTGCAGAGGTAGAGGCAGAGCGCCAGTTAGGCATCTCTGGAAGGCCTGAGATTGAGAAGTACGGCATTGATAAGTTCAACGCCTACTGCAAGACCTCTGTTTTGAAGTACACCCAGGACTGGAAAAGCTACGTCACAAGACAGGCTCGCTGGGTTGATTTTGAGAATGACTACAAGACCCTAGACACCAACTACACCGAGAGCGTTATCTGGGCTTTCAAAGAGCTATACAAAAAAGGTCTAATTTACGAAGGCTTCAAAGTTTTGGCTTACTGCTGGAGATGCGAAACTCCGCTATCAAATCATGAACTTCGAATGGACGATGAGGTTTACAAAACTCGCCAGGACCAGAGCGTAACCGTAACCTTCCCAATCGTTGGGGGAGCCTATGACAAGACGCGCATCCTGGCTTGGACAACAACTCCATGGACGCTACCTACGAACTTCGCGCTCGCGGTAGGTCCAGAAATTGAATACGCAATTGTTCCAGCTGGTGCAAACGGTGCAGCCGACGGCGGAGATTCATCAACTAAGTATTTGATCGCGGCTTCTTTGTTGGGTAACTACTCCAAGGACTTAGGTTACGATTCCGCCGAAGAAGCAATTTCGGCAATCGAGACCAAGGCAATGGGTAAGGACCTCGCCGGTATTCGTTACGAACGAATCTTTGATTACTACGCGGATGAGTCGAAGTTCGATACCGCAAACGCCTGGCAGGTACTAGTTGGTGACTATGTTGCTGATAACGAGGGAACAGGAATTGTTCACCAAGCGCCGGCATATGGTGAAGATGACCAAAGGCTTTGCGAGCTAGCTGGAATTCCTGTCTATGTTTCGGTGAACGAGCGCGGTCAGTTCAATTCTGTAATTAATGACTTTGAAGGTCAGCATGTATTCGATGCGAATAAGCCGATTACTCAAAAGCTAAAAGCTGATGGCAGGCTACTTAGGCAAGCAAGCTACGACCACCCCTATCCACACTGCTATCGCTGCAAGAACCCGCTGATTTATAAGGCCGTTTCATCTTGGTTTGTTGAGACCACCAAGGTGAAAGATCGCATGCTTGAGCTCAACCAACAAATTGAATGGACCCCTTCGCACACCAAGGATGGCTCATTCGGTAAGTGGCTTGAGAACGTTCGCGACTGGGCCATTAGCCGAAACCGTTTCTGGGGAGCTCCAATCCCGGTTTGGAAATCCGATGACCCAAACTACCCGCGCATTGATGTTTACGGCTCTTTGGAAGAACTGGCTAAAGACTTTGGAAAAGAACCAACTGATTTTCACAGGCCATACATCGACGAACTAGTAAGACCAAACCCGGACGATCCAACCGGTAAATCAATGATGCGACGTGTTCCGGAAGTGTTGGACTGCTGGTTTGAGTCCGGTTCAATGCCCTTTGCTCAGGTTCACTATCCATTCGAAAACCGCGACTGGTTTGACACTCACAACCCAGGAGATTTCATAGTTGAATACGTCGGTCAAACCAGAGGTTGGTTCTACACCCTTCATGTTCTTGCAACAGCCCTCTTTGACAGACCAGCGTTTAAGTCTGCTATCTCTCACGGAATTGTTTTAGGTAACGATGGACAGAAGATGTCTAAGTCGCTAAGAAACTATCCGGATGTTTCCGAGGTCTTTGACCGCGATGGCTCAGATGCCATGAGATGGTTTTTGATGTCCAGCACAATTCTTCGCGGTGGCAACTTGGTTGTAACCGAACAGGGAATTCGCGAAGGTGTTCGTCAAGTACTGTTGCCGCTCTGGAATACCTGGTACTTCTTTAGCCTCTACGCAAACGCTTCCAACTATCAGGCTAAGTACTCTGTGGATAGCAAGGATGTCCTAGATCGATACTTGTTATCCAAAACTAAAGACCTAATTGAAGGCGTTGAAGCGGATTTGAATCTTTATGATTCCTACTCGGCTTCAGCAAAACTTCGAGACTTCAGCGATGTGCTTACCAACTGGTACGTCAGGCGCTCTCGCGACAGGTTCTGGGAAGGCAACGAAGAAGCCTTTGACACCTTGTATACGGTTCTAGAAATTGTGACCCGCGTTGCCGCGCCACTACTTCCAATGATCTCCGAGCAGATTTGGCGCGGACTAACCGGCGGACGCAGCATTCACCTCGAGAGCTGGCCAGAAGCCTCGGACTTGAAATATGACGCAGACTTGGTTTCGTCAATGGATCAGGTTCGAATTGTTAGTTCCGTTTCACTGAGCCTTCGAAAGACCAACGCTCTCAGAGTTCGACTACCGCTTTCCAACCTGACTGTTGTTACTCTAGGAGCTAAGGGGCTCGAAGGATTCTCTGCGATTATCGCTGAGGAGCTCAACGTTAAGGAGGTCGAACTTGTTGAGCTCGCTGTTGAATCAACCAAAGACTTTGGAGTCGAACAACAGTTGACCGTAAACTCTCGTGCCTTGGGGCCAAGACTTGGTAAGCAAGTTCAGGAAATCATCGGGGCCGCAAAGTCCGGAAATTGGGAGCAAGTTCACGGCAAGGTTCTAGTAAACGGTGTTGAACTGTTTGAGGGCGAATACGAACTAAACCTAGTTGCCAAGGACGAATCAAGCGCCGAAAAACTCATTGGTATTTTGCCAGCTGGTGGCTTTGTGATCCTGAACCGCGTCGTAACCCCAGAGCTTGAAGCCGAAGGACTAGCTCGCGACGTGGTTCGCGCGGTGCAGCAGGCAAGAAAAGACGCTGACCTAGATGTTTCAGATCGGATCGCTACGACATTGACGGCAGCCAAAGATGTCCTAGGCGCTGTCAAGACTCACGAGGATCTTGTAAAGAACGAGACGCTAACTCTAGAAATTTCCTATAGCG
>JBIIME010000052.1:0-7132 GCA_044338175.1 Rhodoluna sp. | reverse complement strand
CCACCTGAGCTACCCCGCCGGGGACTAAATAGTTGCACTTCTTATTAGTCGAGCCCCGAGACAGGATTGAACTGTCGACCCCTTCCTTACCATGGAAGTGCTCTACCACTGAGCTATCGGGGCGTTTTTGGATTGAACCTAGCAACTAAAGCAGATTAGCACGGCTGGAATAGGGCTAGCAAACAGTTCTAGGTGGCTCTTGTTCTAGGCTTATGGGCATGGATTCGACTATTTTGCATCAATCAATCAAGCAGCCCAAGTGGTGGCAAACAGCAGTTATCTACCAGATCTACCCGCGCTCATTTGCAGACAGCGATGGCGATGGCATCGGTGACCTAAAAGGTGTCGAGTCCAGATTAGGAAGTCTCCAATCCCTTGGCATCGACGCTATTTGGTTTTCACCTTTTTTCAAGTCGCCTCAAAAAGACGCTGGCTACGACGTATCTGATTACAAGTCAATCGATCCGCTTTTTGGAACCAACGAGGACTTCGACAAGCTGCTTGCTAAAGCCAAATCTCTTGGAATCAGGATCATTGTTGACCTAGTTCCTAATCACTCCTCTGACCAGCACGAATTGTTTCAGAAAGCTCTAAAAGCCGCTCCTGGTTCACCGGAGCGGGACATGTATATGTTCCGCGATGGCAAGGGTGAAAACGGTGAGCTACCGCCAAACAACTGGGAGTCCGTCTTTGGTGGTCAGGCTTGGTCCCGAATCACGGAAGCAGATGGTTCTTTAGGTCAGTGGTACCTACACATCTTTGATTCTTCACAGCCAGATTTCAACTGGGATAACCCTAAAGTTCATGAGTTCTTCGCTGGGGTCTTAAGGTTTTGGCTAGATAAAGGTGTTGATGGTTTCCGTATTGATGTCGCCCACGGCCTTGTTAAGGCTGAAGGATTGCCGGATATCAGCGAGGCAATGTCGCAGACTTTTGAATACGACCCGAACAACCCACACCCTTTCTGGGGTCAAGAAGGTGTTCACGAAATCATCCGTTCCTGGAGAAAGATTCTGGACGAGTATGACGATCGAGTTATGTGCGCCGAGGCTTGGGTATTACCACTATCTCGAATTGCCAAGTGGGTAAGAGCTGACGAGTACCACCAGACTTTCAATTTTGGCTACCTGGAGTCCCCATGGGAAAAGAACGCTCTGGTAAAAGTTGTTAGCGAATCACTCGAAGCTTTTGGGCACGTGGGCGGAATTTCAACTTGGGTGCTTTCAAACCACGATGTGATCCGGCACGCTTCCAGATACGGTTTCGACAAGCTACCACCTCAAGGAGTGGGTATCGGTCCAGATAACGACCAGCCGGATGAGCAAAGAGGTCAACTAATTGCCCGGGCTGCAACCGCATTTATGCTCGGACTTCCTGGTGGAGCGTACCTATTCCAGGGTGAAGAGCTAGGTCTTCCTGAGCACACCACCCTCGAAGGAAAGTATCGTCAAGATCCAAGTTTCTTCAGAACCAATGGCGAGCGAGTTGGAAGAGATGGTTGCCGAGTTCCACTTCCTTGGGAAGCAGACGGCGGTGCATCGTTTGGATTTAACACAACCGGTGAATCTTGGTTACCTGCACCAGCAAGTTATAAGAAGTACTCGAGAGATATGCAAGAAGGCGTTGAGGGTTCGACCCTCGAGCTTTACAAGCAGCTAATTGACATGAGAAAACAGTTTGATCTTGGTTCGGGGGAATTCCGCTTTGCTCCGGAGTACACAACTGATACTTCGCTTGCGTATCTAAACAATCAAGTGCTTGTAATCAGTAACTTTGGTCCAACCGCTGTGTCTATTCCTACAGGGGAAATCATTGCGTCAAGCCAGGTTGGTCTAGCAACTGAAGGCTCCCTAGAGGCAAACCAAACAGTTTGGATAAAGCTCTAAAACTTAGGCTTTAGCCTTTTTGTGGTTTGGCCACCAGAAGTACTTACCGGTGATGAACGCTAGCGATGGCACAATAACTGTTCTTACCAAGAGGGTATCTAAAAGCACACCGATACCCACAATGATTCCAATTTGGTAGAGAGCAATCAGCGGTAGCACGCCAAGAACCGCAAACACCGCAGCAAGCAAAATACCCGCGCTGGTGATAACGCCACCGGTTGAGGCAAGGGCCTTAATCATTCCTTCTTTGAGGCCGATCTTTTCGGCTTCTTCCTTAGCTCTAGTTACCAAGAAGATGTTGTAATCAACACCTAAGGCAACTAGGAACAAGAAGCTGTATAGGAATACCGATAGATCCAGTGCTGGCAATCCAAACACGTTTTCAAATAGCAGCCAGCTTGCTCCAATAGCGGAGAAGAAGGATGCGACTACGGTGAGTAGCAGCAGGATTGGTGCTACTAGTGATCGAAGAAGTAGAACTAGAACTAGGAACACCAAGATCAAGATCATCGGAATAACCGTGAGCTGGTCAGAAGCGTAAGTGTCCTTAACATCTAGGCGCTGAGCATCCAGACCACCTACGAGTGCATCTGCACCTTCGATGGCACCAAGTTCTTGACGAAGCTCACGAATGATCACATACGCCTCTTCAGACTGTGATTCAGCTTCCAAAACCACATCGATCTTGGTGATATCTGAGTTACTGTCTTTGATGGTTACCTCAGCAACACCGCTTACTTTTTCAGCAGCAGATGCGACTTCATCTTCGAAGCCGTTGTTGGCAATAACAGTCGCTTCTGACGTTGCTCCAAAAGCCTCAGCGAGAACGTCTTGGCCGATGGCGGCTTCCGGAGCCACTCGGAACTGCTCCGTGGAGGAAAGTCCCACCTTCACACCAGTTGCACCAAAGCTCAAAACCGCCAAGATTACAAAACCTGAAATCGAGACAATAACGGGACGCTTGCTAACCCCTCGTCCAAGTTTGGCCCAAAGTCCTGTTTCAGACTTGTTTACTCCGCCAAACTTTGGAACAAATGGCCAGAACAAACCGCGACCAAAAACCACAATCGCTGCGGGCAAAACAACAAGAGCCGCAAACATTGCCATGACGATTCCACCGGCAACAACCAGTCCTAGAGTTCGGTTTCCGCCAAGTTCTGCAAACAACAATGTAAGTAGGGCAAGGGCAACGGTTCCACCGGAAGCCAACACCGCCGGTGTTACACCCCTGAGTGCTTTGTACATCGCCTGGTGGCGATCCTCATTTAGAAGCAACTCTTCGCGATAGCGAGCAATCAGCAAGAGCGCGTAGTTAGTTCCAGCACCAAAGACTAAGACAGACAAGATTCCAGTGATCGAACCATCTGCTGGAGAACCAAGGAAAATGGTCGCCAACTGTGGAGCAATTTGCGCAGCCATTCCATCAGCAACACCGATAACAATCAGTGGCACTAGCCAAAGAACTGGTGAGCGGTAAGTGATTAAGAGAAGAACGGCAACGATGATTACTGTGGAAAGAAGCAGGGTGAAGTTAGCACCGGCAAAGACTCCTGCGATGTCAACCTGGAAGCCTTCGGGGCCAGTGATGTAAACATTAAGGCCTGCTGGCATATCTTCTTTGGCAATCGCACGCATTTCGGCCATACGCTCGTTGCGCTCAGTGTTTTCTTCAATCTCTTCCAACAGCACAGTTATCGCTGCGACTTTGCCGTCATCCGAAAATTTAGCGGGAGGTACAAAAGCCTCGCCGTTTAGTTCACCCGAAGTGAACTCCAGGAATTTATCTCCTGCTCCATCAACAAAACCCTGAGCCATTGGGTCAAAGGTTCCAGTGATCCAAAGTTCCTGCTCCTCAGTGAGCTTGGTGTCAGAGGAGTAAACAACTACCGCAACAGTTCCATCAGTTCCTGGAAGATCCTCGAGGGCCTTGTTAACAAGAACTGTCTCATTGTTAGCTGGAAGTCCATCGGTTGGAGCGTTATCTGACTCTGGAGCACTTAGTGGGCCGAAAGCTAGTACCGCAAAGATGAGTCCGATTAGAAGTGTGACCCAAGAGGTTTTGCGGCCGGTAATAAATGACGCGATGTTGTTCAAAACTAATCCTTTGATTTGTGGGCGACTTTATTGTCCCACTAAGAAACCCTTAGAGCGGTTAGATGACCAAAATTTCGGCCATCAGGGCATCTCGGTTCGCTAGTTTCCAGGGGTAATAGACTGGGGCTACTCGTCAAGGAGGATTGAGTGGCCGTTAGCATTAACGTCTGGGTAGAGCAGATTGCCGCGCTAACCAAGCCAGAATCCATAAAGTGGTGCGACGGATCCGCGCAAGAGTTTGATTCAATCAAGAACCTGCTTGTGGCAAATGGTTCTCTAATCCCCCTAAATCCAAAACTTCGCCCAGATAGCTTTCTTTCTAGGACTGACCCCAGAGATGTGGCACGAGTCGAAGAGAAGACTTTTATTTGTTCTGAACTTGAAATAGATGCGGGACCAACCAATAACTGGATGGATCCAAAAGCCATGCGCGCTCTGATGCAAGAAAACTTCACCGGAAGCATGCGCGGGAGAGTGATGTATGTAATCCCATTTTCAATGGGTCCCATTGGTTCAGAATTTACTCAGTACGGTGTAGAGATTACAGACTCCCCTTATGTAGTTGCCTCCATGCACATCATGACCAGGGTCTCACCACAAGTTACAAAAGAAATTGAGGCAGGAGCCAGATGGGTTCCTGCTGTTCACTCAGTTGGTAGGCCACTAATTGATGATCAGGGCAACAAGATCCAAGACGTTAGCTGGCCCTGCAACCCAGACAAAGTCCACGTCGTTCACTACCCAGAAACTAGAGAGATTTGGTCGTTCGGTTCGGGCTACGGCGGCAATTCACTGCTGGGAAAAAAAGCTATGGCACTTCGAATTGGTTCGGTTATGGGTAAAGCAGAAGGTTGGCTCGCAGAGCACATGCTGCTGATAAGGCTAACTAGTCCAACAGGTGCCAAGTTTCACATCGCAGCAGCATTTCCTTCGGCCTGCGGCAAAACAAACCTTGCAATGCTTCGCCCCTCAATTCCGGGTTGGAAAGTTGAAACCCTTGGCGATGACATTGTTTGGATTAGGCCAGGATCTGATGGTCGACTTCTGGCGATGAACCCAGAGTATGGAATCTTTGGTGTTGCACCAGGAACTACTGCCACCACAAACAGTGCTGCGGTTGAATCAATGAGCCAAGGAGTTATCTTCACCAACGTGGCTTTGACTTCAGACGGAGACGTCTGGTGGGAGGGACTCAGTGAGCAGCCACCCGAAGGACTAACTGATTGGCGTGGAAATCCATGGTCTCAAGATTCTGGAACTCTAGCTGCTCATCCAAATTCGAGATTCTGTCTACCGGTAGCCAACGTTGCAACAATTAGCCCCGATTGGAATGAGGGCTCTGGTGTGCCACTGGATGCAATCTTGTTTGGTGGACGTCGTGCCAAGAATGTTCCGCTGGTGGCCCAGTCGCTTTCTTGGCAGCACGGAGTTTTTATGGGTGCAACTATTTCTAGCGAGCAAACAGCTGCCGCTGAGGGGCCGGTTGGAAAGCTTCGTCATGATCCATTTGCGATGTTGCCATTTTGTGGCTACAACATGGCTGACTACTTTGCACACTGGCTGAGCTTCGCTGACAAAACTTCAGAAGAACTCCTGCCAAAAATCTTTCAAGTCAATTGGTTCAAAAAGAGTTCCGATGACAAGTTCTTGTGGCCAGGATTTGCCGAGAACATTCGCGTTCTCGATTGGATCATCGGAAGACTCGAGGGCACTAATCACGGTAAAGAGTCCCCCGTTGGTACCGTGCCGCAATCTGGCGAGCTCAACACCGTTGGCATTGACGTCGATGAAAGTATCCTCGATGAACTCCTAGAGATTGATTCAGAAGCGTGGACTAAAGAAGTTGAATCCATAAGAGAATTCTTCAGGGAATTTGGGCAGAGAATGCCCAAGCAATTATTTGATGAGCTGGCGAAACTAGAAGCCCGAGTAAAGGCCTAGCTCTATTTAGTTGTGACTCCCGTTGAGGCGTGAGCTGCAGCCATTGCTCGCCGTCCTGCTGGAAGCAATACAGCTACTACCGCGATTACAACCGTTGCAATTCCAGTGACGATCAGCAAAATCTCAACTGATACAACATCTGCGAGAGGGCCAAGAATAGACATACCCAGAGGCATCGCAACAGCCATGACGATTCCCAGGAATCCAAACACTCTTCCCTGACGCTCTGGCTCAACCGTTTCTTGGAGCAACGTCATGGCCGAGGTTGAAAAAGCCGGAACTGCAATTCCAACAACAAAGAACAATGCGAAGAAAACAATCAGGTTTGTCGTGAAACCCATCGCAGTAGCCAGAATGCCAAAAAGGATAGAGGATCCAATAATCATTCCAATACGGTCAATCTTTTTTGCAAAAACCGCAATCAAGGCTCCACCGATTAGCATTCCAACACCGAAAGAAAGCTCCAACACTGTTAGCATCCAAACTTCTCCCCCGAATGTTCTTGCAATCATCAGCGGTGAAAGATTTGAAGGGGCAACAATCAATAGGAAGATAATGGCAAAAATTGCCATTACCCAACGAACCAGCTGGTTACTAAAGATGTAGGCCATGCCTTCTTTAAGGTCCGCAAAGTAGGAAGGCTTGTCTTCGCTGGCAACTCTTGCCAGCGTTGGAACAGCAACTGTTGCCAGTAATGAAAGTCCAATCACGGCTGTCACAACATCGATAAACAAAATTGCCGACAAGGACATTGTTGAATAAACCGCAGCTGCAGCAACTGGTGCAAGTAACTGAAGTGATGATGAGATGCTGCTGTTGATGCCATTCACGGTTAGTAGTTTGTCGGTTGGAACAATTTGTGGCACGAGGGCTGAAATAGCTGGCATCTGAACACCAGCACCAATTGACCTAACGGCCATGATTAGAAAGATAAGCCAAAGGTCTTCTACTCCAGAAAGCATAAACACCGCAAGAATTAATGTCGCAAGTGCAATCACAGAGTCTGAAATAATGATCATCATTTTGCGATTTACTCGGTCGGCCCAAACGCCGGCAAAAATCGAAACAATCGCTTGCGGTAAGAATCCAAAAACAGCCGCCAGGGCAAGAACCAATCCGGACTTTGTAGTCAAAGTCAGATGCCACATAATCGCGTACTGAACCAAAAACGAGCCGAAAGTAGTGATTGTCTGGCCGACTAAAAATACTGT
>JBIIME010000051.1:0-7352 GCA_044338175.1 Rhodoluna sp. | reverse complement strand
ACAGCTTTAATGGCCTGCCCTGTTTGGGAAGGCCCAGACAGGAGAAGTAAGTGGCGCTACCACGTGTTTACGACGTAGCTAAAGAACTTGGCATTGACACCAAGGTGGCTTTGGCCAAATTAGAAGAGCTTGGCGAATACGTCAAATCTGGATCTTCAACAATCGCACCTCCTGTTGCAAAGAAACTGCGCGCTGCGTTTCCTGACGCTAAGCCCAAAGAGAAAAAAGTTGCTAAGCCAAAAGCCGCTCCCAAAGCAAAAGCTGATGCCCCAGTTTCTGAAGAGCCTGTCGTAACCGATGAGCCAGTAAAAGAAGTAAAGCCAAAGACTTCCCGTCTTGCCCCAAGCTCAATTACAGATGCTCCGAAAGAGCCAAAAGTTTCTCCAACTACTCCAGGTATTCCAAGACCTGGAAACAATCCTTTTGCATCTAGTCAGGGAATGGGTATCCCTCGTCCAATGGCAAGACCTGGAAACAATCCATTCAATGCGTCTCAGGGCATGGCAAGACCTGGCACACCAAGACCGGGTTCAGCTCGACCTGGATCTAGACCAGAAGGTGGCGAATTTAGACCAGGTGGATCAAGACCTGGTGGTGCAGGTGGTGCACGCCCTGGATTCGGCGCTGCGAAACCTGGAATGGGTGGCGCAGGTGCCCCTGGTGGTTTCCCGGGTCGTCCCTCAGCTGGCGGGAGAGGTCGTGGAGTTGGCGGCGGTACAGCAGGAGCTTTTGGTAAAGGTGGCGCAAGAGGTCAATCTAAGGCCAGAAAATCAAAGCGCGCTAAGAGAGAAGAATTCGAACAAAGAAGTATTCCAAGTCTTGGTGGAGCAGTTGTTCCAAGAGGAGATGGCACAACAGTAATCAGATTGCGCCGCGGAGCTTCGATTCAGGATTTTGCCGACAAGATAGATGCCAATGCCGGTCAGCTGATCACGGTGCTATTTGCACTTGGTCAGATGGCAACAGCTACCGCCTCATTGGATGAGGAAACCTTCCAGATTCTTGGTGAGGAACTTGGTTTCAAGATTGAAGTTGTTTCTCCAGAAGATGAAGAGCGTGAGCTATTCGAAGGCTTTGGTCTGGATGTCTCAGCTGACTACGACGATGAAGAAGCAGATCTTGTTAGTCGCCCACCGGTAGTTACTGTTATGGGTCACGTTGACCACGGAAAGACGGCCCTACTGGACTCTATTCGTAACGCCAACGTTCAAGCAGGTGAGGCCGGGGGAATTACTCAGCACATCGGTGCCTACCAGGTGCACACCACCCACGAGGGTATCGATCGCGCAATTACCTTTATTGACACCCCAGGTCACGAGGCTTTCACGGCTATGCGTGCTCGTGGTGCTCAGGTAACTGACATTGCCATCTTGGTCGTTGCAGCAGACGATGGCGTCATGCCTCAGACCATTGAGGCACTAAACCACGCCCAGTCCGCAGGGGTGCCAATTGTGGTGGCGGTAAACAAGATTGATAAAGAAGGTGCTAACCCAGACAAGGTGAAGCAGCAGCTAACCGAGTTCAACTTGGTTGCTGAAGAGTACGGCGGTGACGTCATGTTCGTTCCAGTTTCTGCTTTGAAGAAGCAAGGAATCACCGAGTTGCTAGATGCAGTTCTTCTTACTGCTGATGCAGCCCTTGATATGCGCGCGAATCCAAATAAAGATGCTCGCGGTGTTGCTATTGAAGCCAATTTGGATAAGGGTCGTGGAGCAGTTGCAACAGTATTGATTCAGTCTGGAACTTTGAGCGTTGGTGACTCCATTGTTGCGGGAAGTGCGCACGGTCGTGTGCGTGCGATGTTCAACGAAGACGGCGAAGCAGTAGAGCAAGCCACACCTTCTAGACCGGTTCAGGTACTAGGTCTACAAAGTGTTCCTCGCGCCGGCGACACCTTCGTAGTTACAGAAGATGAGCGTCAGGCTAGACAAATTGCTGAAAAGCGCGAGGCAGCAGATAGAAACGCACTTCTTGCAAAGACCAGAAAGCGCGTCAGCCTAGAAGACTTCAGCAAGGCGCTAGAAGATGGCAAGGTCGAATCTCTCAACTTAGTTATCAAGGGAGATGTTTCCGGTGCTGTTGAGGCCCTGGAAGACTCACTACTCAAGATCGAAATTGACGATTCTGTTCAACTTCGCATCATCCACCGCGGAGTTGGAGCTGTAACTGAGTCTGATGTTAACCTTGCAACTGTTGATAACGCAATCATCATCGGCTTCAACGTTCGCCCAGATAACAAGGCAAAGGAAAGAGCCGACCGTGAGGGTGTTGACATTCGTTTCTACTCTGTTATCTACGCAGCACTAGAAGACATTGAGAAGTCCCTCAAGGGCATGCTCAAGCCCGAATACGAAGAATTCCAGCTTGGAACAGCTGAAGTTCGCGAGCTCTTCAAGTCTTCCAAGGTCGGAACTATCGCTGGTTCGATTGTTAGATCCGGTTCGATCAAGAGAAACTCTTTGGCCAGGGTACTTCGTGGCGGCGAGGTCATCATCGACAACGTCAAGGTTGATTCCCTCAAGAGATTCAAGGACGACGCGACCGAAGTCAAGACTGACTTCGAGTGTGGAATTGGTCTTGCTGGATTCAACGACTTGCAACTCGAGGACATAATTGAAACCTTCGAGATGCGCGAGAAGCCTAGGGTCTAGAAATGGTGGACGTAGCTCGCGCTCGCAAGCTCGCCGAACGCATCAAGGTTCTGGTGGCCGAGGCCCTGGAGAAAGCTGTGAAGGACCCGGACTTGGGGTTTGTCACAATCACCGAAGTGAAAGTGACTCCAGATTTACAGCACGCGCAAATCTTTTATACCGTTTATGGATCCGATGAAGACCGAGCCAGGTCAAACGAGATAATCAAAAGAAATACCGGTCGTATTCGCGGAGACGTCGGGCATAACCTTTCCATCCGTCTCACACCCACGCTCGAATTTATCGCTGACGAACTTCCTGAAAATGCAGCTCACCTAAACGATTTACTTGCTGAAGCCAGAGCAAGAGATGCTCAGGTTGCAAAGATTGCAGCTTCGGCAAATTATGCAGGCGAGCTCAATCCTTATAAGGAACCGAAGATCCACGAAGACGAGGACTAATCTTGGCAACTCCCGGTTTGGTTTTGATTGATAAACCAACTAACTGGACCAGTCATGATGTTGTTGCCAAAGTGCGCAAGGCTATTGGGACCAAGAAGGTCGGCCACGCTGGAACACTCGATCCACTAGCAACTGGGCTATTGGTTCTGGGGATTGGGTCTGGAACCAAGCTACTTACTTTTTTGGTTGGTGCCGACAAAACCTATGAGGCCACCATTCGCCTTGGCCAGCAAACCGTCTCTGACGATTCCGAATCGGAAGTCATCAAGTCAGCCAGCCCAGACGAAATTGCCAACATTAGCGATGTGGACATCTCTCGCGAGATTTCCAAACTAACCGGGGTCATCATGCAAACTCCATCATCGGTGAGCGCCAAGAAAGTCGAAGGCAAGCGAGCTTATGACTTGGTTCGAGCAGGGCAGCAGGTTGAGCTTAGGGCTCGTGAGGTAAAAATCTTCAGCTTCGAAATGCTTTCAGCGGCTAGAGTTTCGGGTTTTTTGGACGTGGATGTACGAGTGGAGTGCTCTTCTGGAACATATATCCGAGCTCTTGCTAGAGATCTTGGCAACAGCCTTGGTGTTGGCGGACACATCACCGCTCTTAGGCGAACCAGGGTCGGGCACTTTGACGTGGCGTCGGCTAACTCAATCGATGAACTGGATAAGCTTCGGCTAACTGAACTAGCCACAGCTGCTAAACAACTGTTTCCAGTTATTGAGCTAGCAGATTCAGAAGTTACAGATTTAATCCACGGCAAGAAAATTCCAGGCAAACAAGAGGTTGTAGGGCTCGCTGCAGGGCTTTCGATTTCAGGGAAGCTGGTTGCTGTCCTGGAGAGCGTGAAATCTGACTTAAAATCAGTTGTGGTCTTCCAAGGAGAAAAAAATGATTGAGTGGTTCTATTTAGCGCAGCTCTGGTTCGCCGTGGCGGCAGGAATCTTTTCGGTCACGCTTGGTGCAATGAAGAAGCTTCCGAGCCTTTGGAGCATCGGCTCACTAGCCGTTGTGTTAGTTGGGCTTATCGGCCAGCTGATAGTTTCGATTTTTGTAGTAACTGGGGGAGCAACTGCGGCTCTCGATACCGTCGAGTACTTCGCGTACCTGATGGTAGCGATCATGGTTCCCATTGGTGCAGGTTTCTGGGGCCTGGTGGAAAGAAATCGCTGGTCCACGATGATTTTGGGTGTTGCCGCGTTGACAGTTGCCGTGATGTTGGTTCGTATGCACCAAATCTGGACCGGCAGTTACTAAGAAAGAAAGACTAAGGCCTCTAGATTGACAAATCCATCAAGATCGCTTGGCGTGGGCAGGCTGCTTATTTTGGTCTATGCAGTCTTTGCAGTTTCTTCGACCGCGCGGGCTAGCTTTCAGGTCATCACTAAATTTGAAGAAGCGCCACTGGCTTACTCCCTTTCACTAATTAGCGCTCTGGTTTATATCCTTGCAACTGTTTCCCTTGCTCGGTCCGGACCGACCTGGAACAAAATTGCAGTGATTTCAGTTGTTTTTGAGCTAGTTGGAGTTTTGACCGTTGGAGCACTGTCTTTTGTTACACCAGAGCTTTTCAATGCCGACAGCGTGTGGTCAGGCTTTGGTTCAGGTTACGGCTACCTACCTCTAGTGCTGCCGGTTCTAGGTTTGCTCTGGATTCGAAAAGCAAAACGAGGCAACTAGTTTGCAAACCTTTACTGTTCTTTCGGATGTCCCAACTGATGTTGGGAAAACTGCCGTAACCATAGGCAAGTTTGACTGCTTACATTTGGGGCATCAGTCATTGTTTTCGAATTTGATTGCCACTGCCAACAAAGAATCACTTGTTCCAACTGTGGTTACTTTTGATCGACACCCAGATCATCTATTACGACCAGAGCGGGCAAAGTTGCCAATTATCGGCAAGACCCAAAAGCACTCTCTCATTGGATCCTTTGGAGCAGAAGTCCTAGTTGAGCTGGAATTCAATCAGGAGCTTGCTAGCAAAACCCCAGAGCAGTTTGTGAAAGAAATCTTGGTGGAAACTCTGCACGCGCAGGTGGTCATGGTTGGTGAAGGCTTTAGATTTGGAAATCAAGGTTCAGGGGATGCCCAAACGCTTCGTGATCTAGGGCAAAAGTATGGCTTCAGCGTTTCAGAAGTTAAGCCAATTGAGATTGACGGCGAGACTGTCTCCACTACCAGGGTAAGAAACTTATTGGATCAAGGCGACGTTGGGCTTGTGGCGAAGTTACTTGGAAGAGTGCATGTAGCTGTTGGGGTTGTTGAGCATGGCTTGAAAATTGGCAGAAAAATTGGCTTTCCAACGGCCAACTTATCCCGCGAGGCAGAAGGTTACCTTCCATTAGACGGCGTCTATTCTGGATGGTTGGTGTCCGAAGGTACTAGGTATCCAGCGGCTCACTCGGTAGGCATTAACGAAACCTTTCAAGCCGTGCCGAGGCTTGTGGAGTCGCACGTTCTAGACGAAACAGAGCTTGATCTATATGACAAGGTCGTGACGTTGGAGTTTATTGACTTTGTTCGACCTGTTGAGAAATTTGATGGCGTTGACTCACTTGTTGCCCAAATCAATCTAGATTTACAGGTAGTACGGGAGCAGTTGGGGCTGGAATAGCAGTGCCGTACTTATATCGATGCTGCTCACGTCACATCCTTGATGAGTTAGCGTTCCCATAGAACGTAATCTTCTCTGAACTATCACTTTTAGTGCTTTCTTGATCGCTTGCATCAATGGCAAAAGCCCTCTGTAGAGCCAGGTTTAGCTGAGAATTGACACGGCACCCTGGGTTCCCCGAGACAAATAGCTATGGTGTATGGTTTTGACAACATCCCATTTGGGGACGTAGGAAAAATGAATAAGAACAGGGGATGGCTTTAATGTCATACAACAATCAGGGTTACACCGCACCAATTCCTCCGGTACGCAGCTTTACCACCACTTGGCTTCTGAGCTACTTTCTTGGCTCATTTGGGGTAGACCGATTCTACTTAGGTCACATTGGTCTTGGAGTCGCTAAGTTACTTACTTGTGGCGGTTGCGGTATTTGGGCATTAGTTGACTTGATTTTGGTTCTCACCGGCCAGATGAAAGACGCCGAGGGTCGCGGACAGTCAGGATACGAAGAGGGTAAGAAAACTGCTTGGTTAGTAGTTGGATTACTCTATGGTCTTGGAATCTTCTTTGCCATTATTTACTTCGTATTCATTGTGGCTCTTGTGGGCGCTGGATTCTAAAAGTAAAAATCTAAATAGCTGTTGCCAAAGGATCAGGAGCCATCCAAGAACCTGGAAGGTTTCTCAAGATGGTGTAGACCAGGGCAACAACAGCTACAACGGCTATAAATGTCTTTGTAAGGTGTGGCTTCTTGGCTCTTGGGACCAGGAAGCCCACACCTACAAGCACAGGAGCCAAAAAAACAAAAATATTTTGATTTAGCGCAGCGACAAAGTTTCCATCAAGAAGAGCACTTGTCGCTCTTAGCCCCCCGCATCCTGGGCAGTGTATGCCAGTGGTCCAGTAGATAGGGCACTTGGGCCAGTAAGCCTGCGGAAGAGTCGCCAGAACGCCAAGGGCCAGCACTCCACTAACTCCAACAGCGGTCAGCTGTCGCTTGATTGATCGCTCCATCTTCAGGACTTTAGCACAAAGCGTAAATGAGCGACCAGGCAGCACTGGCAGGTTCTTTGGGCTGGTATTGGCCCCGATTCGTGGACTAGGATTGTGGGGTTGCCGTGTATCGGCCGCGGATAGATAGAGCAAATAACGAAATTGTTTTTTGCGCCGCGCAGCGAATAGAAGGAAGACACCATGTCACTAGATGCAAAAGTAAAAAACGACATTATTCAGCAGTATGCAACTCACCCAGGTGACACCGGTTCTCCTGAAGTTCAAATTGCTGTTCTAACCCAGCGCATCAAGGATCTAACCGAGCACCTAAAAGAGCACAAGCACGACCATCACTCTCGTCGTGGACTGCTACTTCTTGTAGGTCAGCGTCGAAGACTCCTTGGATACTTGCAGAAGGTTGAAATCGGTCGCTACCGTGCTCTTATTGAGCGCCTTGGCATCCGCCGCTAACTAGCAAAACACTGTTATTGACCTAGATTCCTAGGCAATTTTGCCCTGCCCTGTTAGGCTCATAGGGAGCGATGAGGATAGGTTTGCTGGTCCTCGGTGGTGGATCTTGGGAAATCCCAAGTTTTTCTACTGACGATCAGGCACGCTTTTCAAGTCTTGAGAAGCAAAAAATCTCTCGCCTCATTCTCG
>JBIIME010000040.1:0-10131 GCA_044338175.1 Rhodoluna sp. | reverse complement strand
GGAACTCTGATGCGGTCATTGATGCGGGGATCGCTGATATTTACTCCTATACAGATATGACTTAGGCCACACTAAGGAGCATCTTGCCCAAAGGAGCAGAAACAAAAAAGCTTTACCCGGCAACCTAGTTTGCGGAAGACGCGGGTGGGAAACTAATCCACTTCTGACCGAGATCAAAGACCTCGGAGCCATGGGATAGCCTAGCATGAGACGCCCCGAAGGAGAATAGTTGTCTGAATACGACGAAATCGACCAGCAGATCACCGAGATTTCTGACCTGCCAGCCGTTGAGGTCATTGGCCGCTATGCCGTAGACCTTCTTAGTGTGGCTGCGGTCCAATGTGGACTAGCTGCCGACGGTCGAAAAGGTGACCTCGATGAGGCCAGAAAGCTAATAACTGCGGTCGCCGGCTTGATAACCGCAGCAGCTCCTGACCTCGGTGATCACCATGCCAGGCCCCTAAGAGACGCCCTGCGCCAAGTCCAACTTGCCTTCAGAGAAGCCTCCGTAATTAAGGACGCCCCGGGCCAAGGCCCGGGCGAGAAATTCACTGGACCCGTTAACTAGCCAAAAGCTTTATCGAAACCGAGTCCACAGCCGTGGCAAACGCTTCACTTGCTGCCCAGTACTTACTCACCCTTTCCAATAATTCTCGAACCTCTCCAGGGCTTGATCCATTTACTAACTTGAGGGCAACTTGTAGTTCTGCGCCAGCGAGCTTCGCTTCAGGATCAGCTGACCTAAGTTCAAACTCAACTACCTGATTTTCGTTTACAACTGACTCTTTCACGACTTCCCTTACTTCTGGATTTAGCTCAGCCGGTTGCCAATCTAGTGACAGAGCTATTCGAGCAATAGCTGGGCGGCGAATCACAAATTCAGTATCACTTCCAGGGTCAACTACCACTCTGGTGCTTAGCTGCGAAGCAGCCGCAAGGCAGACTCTGATGGCGTCAGTTGGAACCGGTCTAGCACTTGGGTTCCAGAGCTGCATTGCTGCAACTGATGTAAAAACCACCAAGGCGTCTTGGTCATCGGGAGACTTTACGGTAACGATCGAGAGCTCAGCAGATTTATCAACTTTGAGCCCATTGGCTCCAATTTCTGATTCACCGAGCCGGGCAAGAAGTGGCACAAGCATTCTCGAAACTCGAAAAGCATCTACTACTGCCGCCTGGCCAAGCTCGCCAGCCCGGAAGCCCGAAATCGCTTCTAGAAATTCTTCTGGTGCCGAGCCATCATCGCCGGCAAATCGATTCTCTTCTAGCTCTCTTCCTTCCCATGGCACACCCGCCGAATCCGCAAATCGGTTTGGGTTCATCTCGTGACTCACGAGCTAACAACCTTCAGTGCCTTCTCGAGGCTGAAGCGTCCAACGTAAAGCGCCTTGCCTAGGATTGCACCGGCTAAACCCTTGGATCTCAAGGCCATAAGGGCCTCAAGGTCTGTCAACTCGGCAATGCCGCCACTGGCAATTACTGGCTTTTCGGTTTGTGAAAGAACTCGTTCCAGTAGTTCAAGATTGGGGCCATTCAATGAGCCATCACGTGTGACATCAGTCACCACGTATCTTGCGCAGCCAAAGTTCTCTAGCTGCTTCAAGACATCTTCGAGGTCGCCAACGCCTTCGCCACTTCCACGCGCAACCAATCTTGACCCAGCGACATCTAGCGAAACAGATATTTTCTTACCGTAGTTTGAGATGACAGATCCAACCCCAGGCATATCTAGTAGCGCTGAAGTTGCAAGGTTAATTCTGGATGCGCCAGTTGCGAGCGCAGCGGTAAGTGATTCCTGATCTCGGATTCCTCCAGAGACTTGAACATTGATGCTAGAGCATCGAGAAACTACTTCAGAGATTAGCTTTCTGTTTTCACCCCTGCCATAGGCGGCGTCTAGATCAACCAGGTGAATCCAGTTTGCTCCTGATGTAATCCAGCCCGATGCAATTTCTAAAGGAGAACCAAATGACTGGTTGGCACCTTCATCGCCAGCGCGCACGGAGAGACCGGCGGAAATATCTATTGCAGGTAATAGTTCAAATGAGGAAAGTTCGGGAGATCCAGCTACACCAATATCTTGGGGTTTTGAATCGTTTGGCTGGCTACTCACCGTTTAACAGTAGCGCGGGGGTAAACTGTCGCGCCAGGCAAAACAATTAAGGAAGCGCGAGCCTGTCCCCTGCAACAAGGTCGGCACTTTGCAAATTGTTTAGCAAGATAATCTCTGCCACCCAGTCCTGCTGGTTTTTACCGTTAGCGTGAATTTCTGCTAGCTGCCAAAGGCTTTCACCTGGCATTACGGAAATGTAATTGAAGGCGGTGGTTTGGCTCGAGCCTTGATCAACCGCCGCGGCGCTTTGATTGAAGATCAGACCGGCGATCATGATCACAAGAGCGCTAAGGACAAACAGGGTCCTTGCTAGGCGGGCTCTACGCTTTGGGGTCATTGGGTGAATCTGGGCAGTTACTGTACTCATTTGGGTCCCTTTCCTCAGTTTTTCGAACAAGTGTTCTACTTAGAACAAGATTACAAGGAACCACCGACATTTTGTCAAGAATATTGGCAAATCTTCGAAAATATGTTTGATTTTAGCCTATTTTTAGAATACAGTTTCGATAAAGCCCAATAGGGCACCTCTGAAAGGGGCATAATGGACGCCAGCAAGCCTAGCCGCCGCGCCACAACACTTAGCGCCATGCAGGAACGTATCCTTCAGGCCATCCAAAGGTCCAAGACCGAACGGGGCTATGTCCCGAGCATGCGGGAAATTGGTGATGAAGTCGGATTGTCCTCCCCTTCATCGGTTACCCACCAGCTGAACCAACTAGAACTCGCCGGATACATCAGCCGTGACCCCAAGCGACCAAGGACTATCGATGTCCTGATTGAGGTTCCAGGCTACGAAGGCGATGCTGGTTCAGAGCCTGACAACGTCACTCCAATTGGCGATGCCGCAATGGTTCCGATGGTTGGAAGAATTGCCGCTGGTGGCCCAATCACCGCCGAACAAAACATCGAAGAGATTTTCCCACTTCCACGTCAACTAGTTGGAAAAGGTGACCTGTTCCTCTTGAAAGTTGTTGGCGAGTCCATGATTGACGCAGCGATCTGCGATGGAGACTGGGTGGTAGTTCGTCAGCAGCAAACTGCTGAGAACGGTGACATAGTCGCAGCCTTGCTAGAGGATGAGGCAACTGTAAAGACTTTCAAGCAGCGCGACGGTCACACCTGGTTGCTACCAAGAAATTCAAGCTTTGAGCCAATCCTTGGTGACCGTGCGGTCATTCTTGGAAAAGTAGTTGCCGTTCTAAGAAGCATCTAGCAAAAACACATTTAGCTCACTGGCTAGTTGTGGCTTTACGCGAGCCTCAACAAGAGTTCCTGCATCTTGGTGATCTACACTAACAATTCGAGCTTCTGAATGAATTCTCGAAACCAAATCACCTCTTGAATACGGAATCAGAGCCCTAACCAATATCTCTGGCCGCGGCAACAGCTGCTCGATTTGCTCCAGTAGGTCAGCAATGCCTTCACCGGATGCTGCAGACACGAGAATCGCGCCTGGCTCCATTCCGCGAAGAGCTATCTGCTGATCTAAATCCACTAGGTCACACTTGTTGAAAACCAGCAGCTCTTTCACGTTGTCGGCATCGACTTCGGCCAACACATTGCGAACAGTCTGAATCTGGCCAGCGGGATCAGGATGAGAGGCGTCTACGACGTGCACTACTAGATCGCTATGTGCGATCTCTTCGATAGTTGAGCGAAATGCCTCAACCAGTTGATGCGGCAAGTCCTTTACGAAACCCACAGTGTCTGCGAGCGTGTACTCGCGGCCGTCAGAGGTTTGGGTCTTTCGAACGGTTGGGTCCAGCGTTGCAAACAAGGCGTTCTCAACCAAGACACCCGCCCTGGTTATTCGGTTCAGCAGTGAAGACTTACCGGCATTGGTGTATCCAGCGATAGCAACAGAGGGGATCTCGTTTTTAGACCTGGAAGAGCGCTTAGTCTCCCGGGCGGGGGCCATTTCTTTGATTTGCTTTCTAAGCTTTGCCATGCGCGTGTTGATTCTTCGACGATCTAGTTCAATCTTGGTTTCACCGGGACCACGAGAACCAATACCAACACCGCCACCGACTTGACCACCTGCTTGTCTCGACATCGACTCACCCCAACCGCGAAGCCTAGGAAGCAGGTATTCAAGTTGAGCTAGCTCAACTTGTGCTTTACCTTCTCTTGACTTTGCGTGCTGAGCAAAAATGTCCAAAATTATTGCTGTTCGATCAACGACCTTAACTTTGACAATGTCCTCAAGGGTTCGTCTCTGGCTAGGAGCAAGTTCAGTATCGGCAATAACGGTGTCTGCTTCACAGGCCGCAACAATTGCCTTGAGCTCTTGTGCTTTACCTTTACCTAGATAGCCTGCTGGATCCGGAAATGCCCTTCTTTGAAGAAGCCCGTCTAGAACTTGAGCACCAGCAGTTTCAGCTAAAGCCGCCAGTTCCCGAAGTGAATTTTCTGCTTCTAAAACAGTTCCCCTCCCCCACACTCCAATCAAGACAACTTTCTCAAGGCGTAGCTGGCGATACTCAACATCGCTGATGTCTTGAAGCTCCGTGGATAAACCGCTAACTCGTCGAAGGGCTGAACGCTCCTCAAGATCTAGCTGGTCGCCGTCAAAACCTGCGGTGTCGAAGGTGGCGTGGGTGGGTTTCTTGTCACGACCGAGAATGCGGTCAATCATCGACAATGACTTCTCCGATTCTGATTCCATTCAACTAACACTAGTAATCAGAATTGGGATAAATTGAAGCCATGTCCTCGGATCACTACTTTTCCCAGGAACCTAAAAGCAATTACCAGCCCAAGGAGATTGAGCTCGATGTTGCTGGTGAGGTTTTCAAAGTAAGCACAGCCTCAGGAACCTTCTCTCCGCTTCGTCTTGATGTTGGAACCTCAGTGCTTATCGATCATCTTGAACTGGCTCCAAAAGATGGCAACATTCTTGATCTTGGTTGTGGCTGGGGGCCAATCGCCCTAAACCTTGCAAGGAACAGCCCCAAGGCCAAAGTGTGGGCAGTAGATGTGAACAACCGCTCTCTCGAGCTAACAGCCGAAAACGCCAAGACCATAGGTCTTGGCAACATC
Source organism: Rhodoluna sp. (assembly GCA_044338175.1). GTDB lineage: Bacteria > Actinomycetota > Actinomycetes > Actinomycetales > Microbacteriaceae > Rhodoluna. The sequence goes on along the minus strand of JBIIME010000040.1, from coordinate 4,979 downwards.
CAAACCGCCACACCAGATTCGGTTCCAAAAGACATCAAGTTCGCAGGTATTTGGTCGAACCCGCCAATTCGAATCGGAAAGAAGGAGCTGCACGAGTTGCTTCTGACTTGGCTTCCTCGCTTGCAAAAAGGAGCCTCTGCCTATCTAGTAGTTCAAAAGAACCTGGGCTCGGATTCGCTGCAGAAGTGGCTAACCGAGACGCTAGTTGATGGCTATGAGGTATCGAGACTTACTTCAGTCAAGACTTACAGAATCTTGAAGGTTTTACGAACGAGCTAGAGGCTGGCTAGATCAAGCTCTCCATCAAAGGTAAGTTCGGCAGGACCACTTATTGATACGTGCTCACCGTCTTCGGTGGCAAACATTCGTACCGCGACCACTCCGCCCAACGCCTGCACCTGCCATTGGTTGGGAGCGGATGCCCCTGCCCAATACCTGGTAGCCAAAGCTGCTGCTGCAATTCCTGTTCCGCATGACAAGGTTTCACCAACACCGCGCTCATGGACTCTAAACGAGAAGTAACCAACTCCATCTTTGATCATGGGGTCATTTGGAACTACAAACTCGAGATTTGCACCATTTACAGGGGCTGGCTCAACAACCGGTGCTTCAAAAAGCTTAAGGTTCCTTAGCTCTGCATCGCTGGAAAGGGCAACAACCACATGTGGATTGCCGATCTCAATGCCCTGACCAGGTCGTGTAACTTCAATGCCATTAGCTTCTACCGCGAACTCGCTTGTGAGCTTCCACCGGCCAAGATCAACTGCAAACCCATTTGATCCTTGAGTTAGGTCCTTCACACCCGCTCGGGTACCAACAGCAAGAGTTGAGCCGCCTTCGATCCTGGCTAGTCCCCGGTCTAGTAGGTATCTAGCAAAAACCCGAATGCCATTGCCACACATCTCCGCAGCACTGCCGTCGGCGTTGTAGTAATCCATGAACCACAAAGCCGCTGGTTCAGCCTCAAGAATCTCTTTACCTTCTGGAAGCTTTGAGGACTTGATGACCCTGATGAATCCGTCGGCACCGATTCCAAACCGCCGGTCGCATATCTTTGCTATCTGCTTAGAAGTAAGGGAAAGCTCACCTTCAGAATCCAAAACCAGCACAAAATCGTTACCGGTTCCGTGGCCCTTCGTGAAAGCAATACTTGTCATGCTTCAAGCCTACGGGCGAGAGCCAAAGAGTCCGTGCTTCCGAACTAGAGCAATGGCTAAGTTGGTTACCTCTGGGTCTAGAGCGTCCAACCAGTTGATTCTGGTGTCGCGCTTGAACCAAGACATTTGCCGTCTGGCGTATTTTTGCGTCAACTTGGTGGTTGATTCAATTGCCTGATCTTGGCTTAGCTCGCCATCTAACTGCGCTAGAGCTTGCGCATAGCCGATGGCGTAACCCGCAGTGACGGATTCGCGAAGTCCCTTGGAAATCAATACTTCAGTTTCCTCAACCATTCCCTTGCCCCACATCCCCCGCACTCGCTCAGCTAACCTGGCGACCAGTAGCTCGCGGTCCATGCGCAGGCCAATTTCTAGAACTTCCTGCCAGGAATCAATCTCGTCTGGCAACGATGCAGCAAACGGTTCGCCGGTGAGAGTGACAATTTCTATCGCCCTAACAATACGGCGGCCATTCTCTGGATCAATTCGACTTGCTGCAATCGAATCCAGCTCCGCTAGCTGTTGGTGCATAGCGGCCGGCCCAGTGTCTAATAGCTCTTGTTCGAGTTGAGCACGAAGGTCCTTATCTCGAACTGGGAACTCAAAGTTATTCAGCACCGCTGCAAGATATAGCATCGAGCCGCCAACCAGAATCGGGATCCCACCTCTTGATTGAATCTCAAGGATCTTGGCTCTAGCCAGCTTTTGATACTCTGCTGCCGTTGACTCTTCTGTCACATCAAGCACATCTATCAAGTGATGCTCAATTCCACGTCGCTCGGAAAATGGCAACTTGGCTGTTCCAATGTCCATGCCTCGATAAAGTTGCATCGCATCGGCATTTACGATCTCGGAAACCGAGCCCTCTTCGCGAAGTGCTTCAGCAATGGAAATAGCTAGTTCACTTTTACCAGTGCCGGTTGAACCAACAATGGCAATGAGTTGCGCCGGCATTACTTTCTTTTCAAAGTGGGAAGGCCAATGCTGACGCCTTTTGTGCTGGCAGAGTCAACAGCGCAAGATGCAGCCTCAAGTGCGTCGTAGGCATCACCGGCTCGAGTTGGAACCATGCTGTATCCAGCTATTGGCTGATCGGCTAACAAGAAGTATGGCTTGGCGTCAGTTACCTGAACCGTTACTAGATCCCCAGGTCTAGGTTCGGTCTCTCCAGCTGGAACCTCGAAGTGAACCAGCCTGCTATCTCTTGCCCGACCGCTGAGCCGGTTGTTTTGTGAGTCTTTACGTCCCTCGTGGTTACCAACTAAGACCTCAACGGTTTTGCCGATCTGTTTCTTGTTTTCTTGCCAGGCAATGGCATTCACGTGCTCGATCAGTCGCTCGTATCTTTCTTGAGACACCTCTTTAGAGATTTGATCGAGCATCGCGGCTGCCGGTGTGCCAGGGCGCTTGGAGTATTGATAGGTGTACGCCATTGTGAAACGAGACTCGGTAGCAATCTCCATGGTGTCTTGGAAGTCTTGCTCTGTTTCGCCAGGGAAGCCAACAATGATGTCGGTTGTGATAGAGGCATCTGGCATTGCCGCCCGCACCCGATCCAGAATGCCTAAGTACTTGTCTGTTCGATAGCTGCGTTTCATAGCCTTCAAAATTGAATTCGACCCAGACTGTAGCGGCATGTGAAGGTGTGGCATAACGTTATGGGTTTCTGCCATGGCTTCTATTACGTCGTCGGTAAACGCCGCAGGGTGCGGAGAAATAAACCGAACCCGCTCTAGACCCTGAATTTCCCCGCAGGCCCGAAGCAACTTAGCAAAGGCCCCGCGATCCCCAAACTCAACACCGTAGGTGTTTACGTTTTGCCCCAGTAGCATGATCTCGATGACGCCGTCATCGACCATGGCCTTTATCTCGCTAAGAATCTCTCCAGGACGACGATCCTTTTCCTTGCCTCGAAGTGCTGGAACAATACAAAATGTGCAGCTGTTATTACAGCCCACCGAAATCGAAACCATTCCCGAGTATGTTGAATCACGCTTGGTGGGGAGGTCAGAAGGGAAAGTCTCCAGAGCCTCAATTATTTCGACCTGAGCTTCGCGGTTGTGCCTTGCTCGCTCCAGAAGAACGGGTAAGGAACCCATGTTGTGAGTGCCGAATACTACGTCAACCCAAGGGGCCTTTTTAATGATCAAGTCACGATCTTTTTGAGCCAGGCAACCACCAACGGCGATTTGGAAGTTAGGGTCCTCTTCCTTCTTGGCAAGTAAGGTTCCAAGGTTTCCATAGAGCTTGTTATCTGCGTTTTCGCGAACTGCGCAGGTGTTGAAAATCACAACATCAGATTCGCCAGTTTCACCAGGCAGGTATCCAGCATCTTCAAGCAGACCAGAGATTCGCTCCGAGTCGTGAGCGTTCATTTGACAGCCGTAGGTTCGAACCTCATAGCTGCGGGTTTGGGTAAGCATCAGGCTTACGATTTTACCGCGTGGGACTCCGCTTCCCTAATGGCACCAAAGACAATGCTTGAGCCAAAACCACGCCTTTGCAAGAATCCAACCAATCTGCGGTTTCTTACATCGGAATCCAAGTGACCAAGTTGGCTAAATCGCTTGATCGCTAGCTCTGTAGCAACAGCTAGCTCGTCCTCATCGGTGATCTCAGAGGCAACCTGGTTGATTAGCTCTCGGTCGAGCCCCTTGCTTTCGAGCTTGCGCTTGACCATAGATCTGGCCAAGCCCTTGGTTCTGCGGCTGGCATCTGCTAAATCCTGGGCGTAGAGCTGATCGTTGATTAGCTCTACTTCGGTGAAGCGTTCGATCAGCGGTTTGGCAATTTCGACCGGAATCTCATTAGCTGCCAGAACCTCTAGAAGTTGCGCTGAGGATTTGGGGCCTTTTTCAAGAAGACGCAGAACTATGTTTCTGGCCCGCTCTTCTAAGTTATCCACCGAGGAGAGCACGATTAGCCTGCGGACGCAGCCTTCTTAGGGGCCTCCGGAGCTTCTTCTTCAACCGGTAGGTCGGCAACGGCACGAGGAACTCCAACACCAAGCTTGGCCTTAATCTTCTTCTCGATTTCGTTTGCTACCTCTGCGTTTTCGATCAGGTAGTTTCTGGAGTTTTCCTTACCCTGACCTAGCTGCTCACCTTCGTAGGTATACCAAGCGCCTGATTTTTTGACCACTTCGTGCTCGACACCAAAGTCCAGCAAGCTTCCCTCGCGGGAGATACCTGTTCCGTAAATAATGTCGAACTCGGCTTGCTTGAATGGCGCGGCCATCTTGTTCTTGACAACCTTGACGCGGGTGCGGTTTCCAACGGCCTCAGTGCCATCTTTTAGAGTTTCAATTCTGCGAATGTCTAGTCGAACCGATGCGTAGAACTTCAGAGCCTTACCACCGGAGGTGGTTTCTGGGCTTCCAAAGAACACACCGATCTTTTCGCGTAGCTGGTTGATAAAGATCATGGTGGTGTTGGTATTGCTAAGTGCTCCGGTTAGCTTGCGAAGCGCCTGAGACATCAACCGAGCCTGCAAACCAACGTGGGTGTCACCCATTTCTCCTTCGATTTCTGCGCGTGGAACCAAAGCAGCAACAGAGTCGATAACGATGACGTCGACAGAACCAGAACGAACCAGCATGTCCGCGATTTCAAGGGCTTGCTCACCGGTGTCTGGCTGGCTCACTAGAAGTGCGTCAGTGTCGACCCCGAGCGCCTTGGCATATTCCGGGTCCAAGGCGTGCTCGGCGTCAATGAACGCAGCAATTCCTCCAGCGCGCTGAGCGTTGGCAATAGCGTGCAGGGCAACCGTTGTCTTTCCTGAAGACTCTGGCCCGTAAACTTCAACAATTCTTCCTCTCGGCAA
>JBIIME010000034.1:0-13971 GCA_044338175.1 Rhodoluna sp. | reverse complement strand
ACCACCGGTTCCAAGGGCTGCATCCAATGCGATTGAGCCGGTTGGGATAACCTCAACGGGTGCCCGCTCGTCAGAACCGAGTCTCATTACGGAACCCTTACCAAACTGACGTTCGATCTGGGCTAGAGCAGTGTCGAGAGCTTTCTCGCGATCTGATGCTGATGGCATTTGGGTCCTCTTTCGATTTGATGTGGTTCTGAGAATACTTTTTGCTTCCGACATCCCTTGAGTCAAAACACCAATTTGTGTATAACTTCGACCCTCAAACTGCCTTGTAAAGACCCTACCAGGATTCGAACAAAATTTCGAGTATTTTTTACTCGGCGTGTTGTTTTTTAGATTTTTTGTCCAGACCTGTCCAGCGCTCTTTTGGCACCTGCTGAACCCGGCAAATGGCTAGCCAGATCTGCTTGGGATCTTCGCCGGAGGCCAATAACGAGGCGGCGGTTCGGTCCCCCAGCTCCAATAGGGCTAGGTCGCGGATTAGGACAGCGGATTGGTCTTTGCCGAACTCATCGGCCATTAGCTCTTGGAACTGGCTAAGACGCAAGGGTCTAGATACGACCGCCGAGCAGGTCCTTTTCGAGCTGCTCGTTGAAGTCCTGGACGAAGCCAATTGGGACTATCAAGTCAGATACTTCCTTGCCGGCAAGGCTTGTTGCCATGAATTCCTCTGGCAATACGCCTTCAACAAGGGCAATTCGGTCAGAAACCTCGCGCAACACAACAGATAGCGGGACCTCTAGGGCCTCGGCAACGGAGGCCAAAATCTCGGAAGAAGCCTCTTTTTGGCCTCGTTCGAGCTCGCTCAGGTAGCCCAAGGCAACGCTGGCGCGGGAAGCGACCTGACGCAGGGTCTGGCCCTTCTGCAGCCTAAAGTCCCGCAGTACATCTCCGATTTCAGTTCTTACTAGTGCCACGCGACCCTCCTTTTGCTTGTCTGGCTAAATCTACCTGTTGGCTCTGACATGGATAACTAGATTATCCCGTAATTTCATCCCACAAGTGTCCCACTCCCAGCAAAACCGCAGAATTCTGGATTTGGGCCCTGTCCCCAGATAGTTGGTGGGCAAAAACCTTGGTCTCCGAGGCCTGAGACACCGAAATGTAGAGCTCACCCACTGGCTTTTCACCCTGTGGGCTCGGTCCAGCAACACCGGTTGTGGCAATGGAAACAATGTGATCGGAGTCAATGCCAGTTTTGCTTGCAATCTTTGAACGCAATCCTTCAGCCATTTGGGCGGCAACTTCTGGATCAACCGGACCTTGGTTTTCCAACAGCTGATTCGAAACCCCAAGTAGCTCGTGCTTCAATCTCGTATCGTAAGCGATTATCCCAGTTAGCAAAACATCCGATGCGCCAGCAACTGCAGCAAACTGTGCGGTTAGTAAACCACCTGTAAGAGACTCTGCAATTACCAAAAACTTCTGCTGGCTCCGAAGTTGATCAAGGATCTTTTCTGGTGTGGTCATTTTTTTCTAACGGCCACAAAAAATGAAATGCCCGAAACAACGGTTGCTGCAACTGCGAGATAAATAGTTAATTGCTCGAACAAGCTCCATATCGGAAACCAAACTTCAATGGGCGCCAACACAACACCAATTGCAACACCTTGCAAAATGGTTTTAAGCTTGCCAGCCAGGCTTGCGGGAAGCACTACCTTTCTAGCTACTAGAGCGCGATAAGCAGTAACCAAAACTTCACGAAGCAGGATAACTGCTGTAACCCACCAGTCAATCTCACCAAGGATTGAAAGAGCAACCAGAGCTCCACCTATAAGAACCTTGTCGGCAACCGGGTCTAAAAACTTTCCCAGATCCGTGACCTTGTCGGTTCTACGGGCAATCATGCCATCGATACCGTCTGTCGAGATAGCTGCCACAAACAAGAAAAGAGCGAGAAATCTCTGCCAAGAAGCAGGTTCAGGGAAGGTCAAAAGCAAGAAAACAAAGATCGGAGCCATCAGGATGCGAAGCATCGTGATGCTATTTGGCAGGTTCAAGGCCTACCCGTTAGCTGCCAAGCGTCTTCGTCGCCCTCGTCTTCGTCTTTGGAAACGGTGAGAGTCTGAGGCTTGTCACCGCGCAGCTGAGCCAGCACCGTGGCTAGCTCTTCTGGCTTGACTAAAACGTCCCTGGCCTTGGAGCCTTCCGAAGGGCCAACAATGTTTCTTGATTCAAGAAGGTCCATGAGCCTGCCAGCCTTTGCAAAGCCAACCCGGAGTTTTCGCTGCAGCATAGAAGTGGAACCAAATTGTGAGTTCACAATTAATTCTGTCGCCTGTAACAAAACATCTAGGTCGTCACCGATGTCAGAATCAACAACCCGTGCAGTTGCGGTTACCGCCACATCTGCTCGATACTCAGGTTCCATCTGAGCCCTCACGTGAGCAACAACTTGGTGTAGCTCGGCTTCGCCAACCCATGCTCCCTGCACTCGAATTGGCTTGTTAGTTCCCATTGGGGAAAACAATGCGTCACCTTGACCAACAAGTTTCTCGGCACCGGTTTGATCCAAGATAACCCTCGAGTCAGTGATTGAAGACACCGAGAAAGCAAGGCGGGAAGGAACGTTTGCCTTAATCAATCCGGTTACAACATCAACCGATGGTCGCTGGGTTGCCAAAACTAGATGGATTCCGGAGGCGCGAGCTAGCTGGGTGATGCGAACAATCGAATCTTCAACATCTCTCGGTGCGACGATCATTAGATCCGCAAGCTCGTCAACTACTACCAACAGATACGGGTAGGGCTGCAGTTTTCTTGTTGAGCCCTCTGGGACGCTTAGCTCGCCTGCTACCACCGCTCGGTTGAAATCATCGATGTGCTTGAAGCCAAAAGATGCCAGATCGTCGTAGCGCATGTCCATCTCTTTTACTACCCACTGCAAAGCCTCGGCAGCTTTCTTGGGGTTAGTAATGATCGGAGTAATAAGGTGCGGAACACCCTGGTAGGCAGCAAGCTCCACTCGCTTTGGATCAATCAAAACTAGCCTTACCTCGGCAGGCTTTGCTCGCATCAGGATCGAAGTAATCATGGCGTTTACGAAACTGGACTTACCGGCTCCGGTAGCTCCAGCTACCAAAAGGTGTGGCATCTTGGCAAGGTTTGCCACCACGTAGCCGCCCTCAACATCTTTACCGATACCGATGGTTAGCGGATGAGCGGATAGCTTGGCATTTTGCGAGCGCAGAACATCGCCCAAAGAAACTGTCTCTCGATCGGTGTTTGGAATCTCAATACCAATCGCACTCTTACCGGGAATCGGTGCCAGAATCCGAACCTCGTTGGAGGCAACAGCATAAGAAATATTGCTCGCCAGTCTTGTTACTGCCTCCACCTTCACGCCAGCTGCCAGCTCCACCTCGTAGCGAGTAACTGTTGGGCCCCTGGAAAAACCAGTCACGGTGGCATCGATATCGAATTCCTGGAATACCGAACTGATGGATGCAACGACCTCGTCTGTAACCTCAGACTTGAGTTTTGGAATAGTCCCTGGACCAAGAAGAGCTGGGTCTGGAAGCTTGTATGCGCGTTGGGTCTTTCCAACTGGTGCTACCGGCTCAGAATCCTGTTCTGGATTGTCAAATAAAGCTTCGGGGTCCAAAGGTTCGTCATCGAGCGCATAATCTTCGATAACTTCAGGCTCAGATTCTTCGAGCATGTCCTGAACTAGATCGGTGTCTTCAACCAGGGCCGAGTCATAGGCGCTGTCATCCTTTTTGGACCTTCTCCACCAGGGCGCTTTAGTTCCATCAAAAGCGTCGTGAACTTCTAATTCGCTATCGTCCTGGCTCTTTTTCTCTAGTGCAGAGCCAAATAGGTACTCGTAGAGTTCACCAAGCCGCTGCCCAATCTTGTTGGGGGCAGTTCTGGTCATAATCAAAATCGAACCGAAACCAAACAGTACCAAGACTGGAACTGCACCCCACACCGAAATAGTCGACAAGAAAGGTATTGCAATTAGCCAGCCAAGCAGTCCGCCGGCCTGGCTGAGCGCTACTACCCCGTCGGTTGGTTGCGGCTGAGCGCTAAATAGGTGGAAAAAACCTGAGGCCACCATCAGTAGCAAAAACAATCCAATTCCAATGCGCGAATTATCACGCGTGGTTGAGGGGTGCCTTGACAAATAGACAGCAAAGACGATCATTATTACCGGCAGCACAAACGAGACTGGTCCAAACAGCATTCCAAAGGTCCAAGAGTGCAATAGCTGGGCCCAAGACTCTTGAATCAGGAACCAGCTAAAGACAACCCCAAGAACACCCAGTACCGCCATGAAAAATGGCGGTCCGTCTCGACGATCTTCCTTAGCTATCTTCTCGTGTGAAAAAGCTCTGGCTGTGGCCCCAAACCCGTGGGCCAAGGCAAGATAAAACCTCGCAAAACCAGAAACTTCAGGCTTTGCCGACTTAGCCGAGCCAAGAACTTGGGTTTTGGCCGTGGCGCGCTTAGACGCAGGAGTCGACTTTCGAGTTGCCATGACTTTTAAACTACTAGCGGCCTAGCCAAAACCCGCGTAACCAAGGCGGCTAGCCGTGGATAACTACCGGGATGATCATCGGGCGTCTGCGATGAGCTTTGGAAACCCAGCCTCCGACGCTTCGACGAATCACCTGCTGCAACTGATGGGTATCTTTGATTCCCTCTCTTGCAGCCAGTAGCAGAGCCTTTTCAATCTGAGGCTTCACATCATCAAAGACATGATCTTCTTCAGCAAATGCCCGAGCTCTAATCTCAGGACCTGCTGTAATCAAACCAGTTCTTGGGTCAATCACCACAAACACCGAGATGAATCCTTCTTCGGCAAGAATTCGACGATCTTTTAGGTCGTCCTCGGTGATGGTTCCAACGGTCTTACCGTCTACAAACAGCAAACCGCACTCGACTTCGCCAACTACCTTGGCTACCCCGTTGGCTAGATCAATCACGAAGCCGTCCTCGGCCAAGATAATGTTCTCTGGCTTTACACCGGTTTGTTCAGCAAGCTTGGCATTAGCTATTAGGTGTCGATACTCACCGTGAACTGGCATGACGTTCTTGGGTTTCAAGATGTTGTAAACGTAGAGTAACTCTCCAGCGGCAGCGTGGCCAGAAACGTGGACCTTAGCGTTGCCTTTGTGAATAACGTTGGCGCCAAGTTTGGTCAGCCCGTCAATAATTCGGTAAACCGCGTTCTCATTTCCAGGAATCAGAGAGCTTGCCAATATCACAGTGTCACCTTCGGCAATTTCGATATCGTGCTCTAAATTCACCATGCGAGAAAGCACCGCCATCGGCTCTCCCTGGCTACCGGTGGACATGAACACCACCTGGCTTGGATCAAGACTTAGTGCATCTTTCAATTCAATAACTGCTCCGTCTGGAACATCTAGGTATCCAAGCTCGCTGGCGATGTGCATGTTGCGAACCATCGATCTTCCAACCAGTGCAACTTTGCGGCCGTTATGAACTGCTGCATCGATGACCTGCTGAACTCTGTGAACATGTGAGGAGAAGGATGCAACAATTACCCTTTTCTTGGCCCGACCAATGACATCTTCTAGAACCGGTCCGATGTCTTTTTCCAAAGGAGTAAAGCCAGGAACATCAGCGTTGGTCGAATCACATAAAAACAGATCTAGGCCAGCCTCACCGATTCTAGAAAATGCCCGAAGGTCGGTAAGCCTGCCATCAAGTGGGATTTGGTCCATCTTGAAATCTCCGGTGTGCAAGATAGTTCCAGCCTTGGAGCGAATTACCACCGCAAGGGCGTCAGGAATCGAATGATTCACCGCAACGAATTCGAGTTCGAAGTCCCCCATTTTCTCAATGTCCCCTTCGGAGACAGTGTGGGTGAAAAGACTCATTTTGTGTTCTTTGGCCTTAGCTTCAATAAAAGCCAAAGTTAGCGCCGAGCCAATGATTGGAATATCGCCTTTTAGGCGAAGTAGATATGGCACTCCCCCGATGTGATCTTCGTGACCGTGGGTCAAAACCAATCCGACGATGTCATTTAGCCGATCGCGAAGGTATCCAAAGTCAGGCAGGATGACATCCACTCCTGGCTGGTTCTCTTCCGGAAACAATACACCGCAGTCAACAATGAGTATCTTGCCGTTGATTTCGAAGACGGTCATGTTGCGACCGATCTCACCAATTCCACCGAGTGGAATAATTCTCATTACATCTTTTTGAAGCTTTGCCGGTAACGGCAGGGTCTGAACCACAGGTTCTACTTTCTTGCTTTATCTAGTTGTGCCTGCCACCTTGGGCAATGCACCGCCAGCGGCAGCGTTTCTATCTGGTCTAAAGTTCTCAAAGGAAAGTCCCGGCACGGTGCCAACTTTCTCTATTCCATCTTCGATGCGAGCAGCTTCGTCATCTTCTGGTCCAACTAATGGCAATCTAACACGGGCTGATGAAATCATGCCTAGGCCGTCCAGGACATACTTAGCTGCAACTGTGCCAGGAACATGCGTCATGATGGCTCGCTGCAGTGGTTCGAGTGAGTTGTGGACAGATAGCGCATGGTTGAAATCATTACGGTTGGTGGCATCCACTAATTCGCGATAGGCGGCAGGCGCTAGGTTTGCCGTCACGCCAATCAAGCCGGTGGCGCCAATCGAGAGATGGGGCAGCACGTTGGAGTCATCGCCAGAGAAATACATCAGATCAGTTTCGTTCATCAATCTCGAAGCTTGAGCTAAATCACCCACGGCGTCCTTTACGGCAATTATGTTTGGGTGCTTGGCTGCCCTGTGGAATGTTTGCTGAGAAATAGCGACGCCGGTTCTACCTGGAATGTCATACAAGATAACAGGCAAATCGGTTGAGTCTGCGATCAGGCGGAAATGAGTCAAAATTCCAGCCTGGGTTGGTTTGTTGTAATAGGGAGTCACAATCATTACGCCATCTGCACCAGCTTTTTCGCTGGCTTTGTAAAGCTGCATGGCGTGAGCGGTTTCGTTTGAGCCACCACCGGTAATAATCTTGGCTCTTCCGGAGGCTACTGATTTTCCAACTTCAACGAGCTTGATTTTCTCTGGGTCAGTTAGTGTGCTGGTTTCACCGGTAGTGCCAGTTACTACGATTCCATCGGCACCGTTTGAGATCACATAATCCATGTGCTTTTCGGTGGAAGCCCAGTCGACTTCACCCTCGGGGGTCATAGGCGTCACAAGAGCTACGAGCACTTGCCCGAAGATACCTTGGTTTGTTTTAGCCATGGATAAACCATAGCCCAGAGCTAAGTTACGGTGCTACTCGACCGTTTTGGTTAAAGGTTTCGTAGGTGTAAGGCATTAGCTTGGCCCAGAAATCTTCCATCTTCTCAGCGCACATTTCGATTTCACGCTGAGGGAAAGATGGGAAGTGGGTACCCTCCCGCTTGGTACGAAGGCTCAAAAAGTTCATCAGAGCACGAGAGTTCATAGTCACATACATGCTCGAGTAAATGTTCAGCGGCAGCACGATGCGCGCCACTTCTCTGGCCACTCCTGCTTCCAGCATGCGTTGATAGGACTCGTATGCGCTAATCGAAGCGGTTCTAGACTCTTGCTCCACTAGAGCAATCTGCTCTGCAGATCCTGGCAAGAACTCGTAGTGACCGGTTTTACCTGTTTGAACCAAGTTACGATCTGGTCCTGGAATGTAAAACACTGGAGAAAGCTCTTTGTAGCGACCCGACTCCTCGTTGTAGCTAGCGATTCGGTGACGCATGAATTCTCTAAATACAAAAATTGGCGCCTGAACATAAAAAGTCATGGAGTTGTGCTCAAACGGAGAACCGTGACGATCACGCATCAAATAGTTGATTAGTCCTCTGTCTCGAGAGTCAGCTTCAGCGTCCTTGTTGGCGGTTGCCGCCTCCAAGGACTGCTCACCCTGAGTTGAAACCCTGGCGGCAAACAGCACATCTTGGTCACTGGCGTTGGATCGGACCAATTCAACCGTGACATCGGATCTAAAGACTACTTCGGACATCTGACCAGCTTATCTAGAACCCAGCCAGGGGTTGGCAAGGCCCCTCGTGAGCCCCAAAAATTTATTCAAAATCGGGCATAATCCAACAGGAAAGCAAGTTGAGAACTACCGGAGTAAAAACCAACTGGATTGAGGAAGCCTTGGATTTTCGAATCACCATCATCGCCGCACTGGTGTTGGTCGCTCTCTCAGCCGGATTCTGGTGGCGAGCAAGAACAGGCCGAGCCAAGCTGGTTCGCTCTGGGGAGCTAGTGGACCTTGGAAAACTGAAGGCAACGCGCTCTGGCAAGCCAGTAACCAGCTTTGGTAAAAAGGCAACCCTGTTGCAGTTTTCCACCGAGGTCTGTTCAATCTGCGTCCAGACCGCAAAGTACTTCAAAGAGCTGGAGTCAAAAAACCCAGATCTAACTCATATAGAAGTTGATCTCACAGACCGCATGGATCTGGCAGCTCACTTCAATGTCATGCAAACTCCTACCACTTTGATTCTGGATCGAACCGGCAAGGTTCAAGCCCGAATCGGTGGAGCACCAAAACTAAACGTCATCCAACAAGAGCTAGAGAAACTGGAGATCAAATGAGCACAACAAATAAGCCGGCCGCACCAAAGGGTATCGACCCAAGGGGCCCAAGATTCGGTGCCGCAATAACTGCCGTACTTATGGTCCTAGTGATTTACCTGAGCCTTGCCGCAGACACTGTCAACCTTGCTTTGGGAATCATGATTTTCTCAGTCAGCATGTTTGTTTTTGGTACTGCCCTGGGACCGGCCAAGCACCCGTACTCTTACATCTACAAATATCTAGTAAGACCAGCGCTCAAGCCACCGACAGCGCTTGAGAACGCAACGCCGGTGCACTTCGCGCAGTTTGTTGGGCTAATTGTCACCGGAACCGGTTTGGTATTGCACCTATTGGGTGTTAACTACGCCTTGCCGGTTGCAGCTGCAGCTGCTTTCACGGCAGCGTTTCTGAACGCAGCTTTTGCATACTGCCTCGGATGCCAGATGTACCTAGGGCTAAAACGACTAGGCGTTATTCCTTCAAGAGCTAGCTAGTTCGTCCGAGGGCGATTGCGGTGCGCATCGCCTTTCGGGCTCTAGCCCTATCCCCCGCGGCGTCATAGGCAAGGCCTAACGCGAACCAGGTTCTCCAGTTAGATTCATCGGCCTCAACCGCTTCGCGATACTTGCCAAAAGTTGCTTCCGCTGATTCTTTAGTGGGACGTCCACTTGGGCGAAGTTCAAACTCAAAGCGAGGCCAGGCATTTTCTTTCTTTAAAACCTCGCCCAGTTTTTCAATCCTCAAACCAAATCTAAGCTCTAGAAAAATACCCCAGGCTGCAACAACCGGAAGAAAAAGCATCAAAGATCCAATAGCTACCGCAACTGGCTCGCTCGAGCTAACAAGTGCCAAGGATCGCTCTCCCACCAGAGTGAGATAAACACCCAGTAAGCCGGTCATGACAATTGCGCCAAGTTTTGCCGAGGTCAAGCTAGTTCACATCCATTAGATCGAGCATGCCGACACTGAGTCCGGAAAGTTTCATTGCCTTATGCATCGATATCAAGATGCCCTTGGCATATACCTCGTGAGAGGTAACCTCGTGGCGAACATAAAGAAACTCATCGGGAGCAGTAAGCGTTACTTCCTGCTCAGCGTGCTTATCAGGAAGCCTCACACTCTTGATTGGAATTCCATTGAACAAAGGGTCCTTCACCGCACCGGTTTGCTCAGAAGCAGGAACCCCTTTTCTCGCATCTGAAATTGCAAGAGAGGTGTAAAGGGCAGTTCCGGAAGGGGCGTCAACTTTTGTGACGTTGTGAGTCTCGATTATTTCAATTCCATCAAAATACCTTGAGGCATCGGCGGCAAACTTTGTAGCAAGAACCGAACCAATAGAGAAGTTAGGAACAATCGCAATCACAGCTGATGTGCCGGCCATTTTATTTCTTACTCGATCGATCTTTTCCTTGCTCCAGCCGCTAGTTCCAACCAACAACCTCAGGTTGTTATCAATTGCGAAATCAACCACTCGCTCTGAAACTTCGGGGTTCGTAAAGTCAATAACTAGGTCTGCACCAATGGACTCATTCAAGGAATTGTTGGAACCGAGAGCACTATGGAGAGTAAGTGAGTGGTCTTTTTCGATCAAGCCAAGTGTGAGTTGGCCCATTCGACCCGAGGCGCCTATCAGGCTTACGCTTGTGCTCACAGCTTCAAACTTACCTTGACCTAACTTACAAATTGATCAAACATGGCTTGATCAACATCGCCTACTGCCACCAATGATCTTGGACGAGAAACCAAATCTGCCGCCAACGCCTGAACGTCTTCTAGGCTGACTTGCTCAAATCGAGCAAGTGATTCATCTAGGTCCATAAACTCCCCAGAGACAATTTCCGCGGTAGCTAGGCGGGACATTCTTGCCTGGTTAGTTTCAAACTTTAGAGCCAAGCTGCCCGAGATGTTTCCCTGAGCCAACTCAAGTTCTGCGTTGGTTATTCCTTTGGTTGCGACCTTCTCGAGCTCTTCTAACATCAAGGAAGTAACCTCAATAGCTTTAGCTGCTGAGCAACCCGCGTACAAACCAAAGGTTGCAGCATCCGAGTAGCTCTGGTTGAAAGAGTAAACCGAGTAAGCAAGGCCACGCTTTTCTCGGATCTCTTGAAATAGCCTCGAGCTCATTCCGCCACCTAAAACAGTGTTCAGTATTCCCATAGCGTGACGCCTAGGGTCATCTACTGACAAACCTTCGGAGCCAACCAGGATATTAACTTGCGAGATTGGTCGGTTGATTACCTTCACTTTCACGCCTCGTGAAATCTTTGCTGGGTGAAGCAATCGTCTTGCAACCGGCTCGGCAGCAATCGATAGATCCCAGCCCGCGGCAATTAGTCCTTGCTCAACTAGCTTGACAAGTTCTTGGTGGTCAACACTTCCGGCTGCCGCTACTACTAGGTCCTGAGGGCGATAGTTTTGCTGGTAGTGCTCCCAGACGGCGTCGCGAGTGACTGCTGAAATTGTCTCTTGTGTTCCGCCTATTGGTCTACCGAGCGGGTGATCTCCCAAAACCGCGGTAGAAAACTCCTCGTGCACCACATCGTGTGGATCATCATCGTTCATAGCGAGCTCTTCAAGAATCACTGGTCGTTCGTTCTCGAACTCAGTCGGATCAATAAGGCTTGAGGTGAGCATGTCGGCAATTACGTCGACCGCTATAGGCAGCGCCTTGTCCTGAACTCTGGCGTAATAGGAAGTGTGCTCTTTGCCGGTGGAAGCATTCGATGAGCCCCCAACTGAGTCAAAAGCCACAGCAATATCTAGCGCGGTTCTTTTCTTGGTCCCCTTGAACAACAGGTGCTCAAGAAAATGCGTACTGCCAAAGTGGTTATTTGTTTCGTCCCTGGACCCAACAGCTACCGAAAAGGAAACCGATACGCTCTGGGCACCCGGGACTTGCTCCGTTAAGACGCGAACACCGCTTGGGAGGACACTTCTGCGAACAGAAGTGCCACCCGAAGCGGTGAACGATAAATCAGATTGTCCTAGTGGGAACAATACTTCAGTCATGTATCCCTGGAGTTACTTGTCTTCGGTCTCAACTGGAGAAAGCGATAGCTTTCCACGGTCATCAATCTTGGAGATTTCAACCTGGATGCGCTGGCCTACCTCGAGAACGTCTTCGACGTTCTCAACACGCTTGCCACCAGCCATCTTCTTGAGCTCTGAGATGTGTAGTAATCCATCGCGGCCTGGAACCAAGGAAATAAAGGCTCCGAAAGTTGCCAACTTCACAACGGTTCCTAGGAATCGCTCTCCAATTTCTGGAACGTGTGGGTTAGCAATCGCGTTGATGGCAGCCTTGGCAGCTTCTGCAGAAGGTCCGTCAACGGCACCGATGTAAACAGTTCCATCGTCTTCAATAGAAATGTCAGCTCCGGTTTCGTCCTGGATCTGGTTGATCATCTTGCCCTTAGGGCCGATAACTTCACCAATCTTGTCCAGAGGGATCTTCACCGCAATAACTCGTGGCGCAGTTGGCGCCATTTCGTCTGGGGTGCTGATTGCCTGGTTCATGACATCAAGAATCTTCAGTCTTGCTTCTTTGGCTTGAAGTAGTGCTCCATCTAGAACCGATGCTGGAATTCCATCCAACTTGGTATCTAGCTGAATCGCAGTGATGAACTCACTGGTACCTGCAACCTTGAAGTCCATATCTCCCAGTGCATCTTCTGCACCAAGGATGTCGGTCAAAGCCGCGTAGCGGGTCTTGCCATCGATCTGATCGGAAATAAGACCCATTGCGATACCTGCAACAGCAGCGCGAAGTGGGACACCCGCATTAAGCATTGCAAGGGTCGATGCACAAACAGAACCCATCGAGGTCGATCCGTTAGAACCAAGTGCCTCAGATACCTGACGAATTGCATATGGAAATTCATCTCTAGCTGGTAGCACTGGAACTAAAGCACGCTCTGCGAGCGCACCGTGACCAATCTCACGTCGCTTCGGGCTTCCAACTCTTCCGGTTTCACCGGTTGAGTAAGGAGGGAAGTTGTAGTTGTGCATGTAGCGCTTGGTCTTCACAGGTGACAGTGAGTCAATCTGCTGCTCCATCTTCAACATGTTCAAGGTAGTAACTCCAAGAATTTGAGTCTCGCCACGCTGGAAAATTGCAGATCCGTGAACCCTAGGAATTACCGCAACTTCTGCATCTAGCTTTCTAATGTCGCGAAGTCCTCGTCCGTCAATACGGATTCCCTCTTCCAAAACGCGCTTTCTCATTACCTTCTTGGTTACAGACTTGTAAGCGGCGCTAAACATAGCCATGTCTTCTTCAGAAACAGAGGCTGCTAGCTTTTCTTTCACAGCTGCCTTGTAAGCGTCGTCTTGATCCTGACGAGACTGCTTGTCAGCAACCTGGTAGATCTTGGCAAGCTCGGCTTCGGTTTCTTTCTCAACCAAGGCATAGAACGCATCGGTGTAAGGCAAGAACACTGGGTACTCAGCACTCTCACGAGAAGCGACCTTAGCAAGTTCTTGCTGAGCCTTTATTAGCTGCATGATGAAAGGCTTGGAAGCAAGCAGACCCTCAGATACAACTTCCTCGCTTGGAGCAGTTGCACCTTCAGATTTGATTAGGTTCCAAGCGTTTTCTGACGCTTCGGCTTCAACCATCATGATTGCGATGTCTTCTTTACCGTCTTCGATAATCTGACGACCAGCAACAACCATGTTGAATACAGCACGGTCCAGCTGAGAGTGCTTAGGGAAGGCAACCCACTGGCCATCGATAAGTGCTACTCGCACTCCACCGATAGGACCAGAAAATGGCAATCCAGCAATCTGAGTCGACATGGAGGCTGCGTTTATAGCGATTACGTCGTAGAGCTCATCTGGCTCGATGGACATTACTGTCACAACAACCTGAATTTCGTTTCTTAGACCATCAACAAACGATGGGCGAAGTGGGCGGTCGATTAGTCGACATGCCAAAATAGCCTCGGTTGATGGGCGTCCCTCACGACGGAAGAACGAGCCCGGGATTCGTCCCGCGGCATACATTCTTTCCTCAACGTCGATAGTTAGTGGGAAGAAGTCGAACTGATCCTTTGGCTGCTTGCTTGCGCTAGTTGCCGAAAAGAGCATTGTTTCGCCGTCTAGGTAGACAGCTGCTGAACCTTGCGCCTGTTGCGCCAGTCTTCCAGCCTCAAAGCGAATGGTTCGCTTTCCGTACTTGCCGTTGTCAATAACTGCTTCGGCTGATTTAATTTCTGGACCTTCCATGGTCCCTCCTCTTTGTTCTTGTAATGCGCACTAATTTCACCCAACTGTTGGGTAAATGCGCATAGCGAGAATGAGGCGAGAGATTTTTTGCTTTTCAAGACTTGAAAAGCGTGCCTGATCGTCAGTAGAAAAACTTGGGATTTCCCAAGATCCACCACCGAGGACCAGCAAACCTATCCTCATCGCTCCCTATGAGCCTAACAGGGCAGGGCAAAAT
>JBIIME010000017.1:0-24159 GCA_044338175.1 Rhodoluna sp. | reverse complement strand
AAACGTTTGGAAGATCTGCTGTGATTTCTTCCTTACCCAACTTGGTGTCTCGGGCGTCAACTTCGTACTCTTCGATGTGAATCGAAGACAAAGTGTCTTCCTTGACCAAGTTCTGGCTCAAGATAATGGCGTCCTCGAAGTTGTGACCTTCCCAAGGCATGAACGCTACAAGTAGGTTCTTTCCAAGAGCTAGCTCACCGTTATCGGTGGATGGACCATCGGCAAGTACTTCTCCGGCTTCGATCTTCTGGCCGATGGAAACAAGTGGCTGCTGGTTGATAGCAGTTCCCTGGTTCGAGCGGTCAAACTTGCGAAGAAGGTATTCCTTCTTACGGCCGTTTTCTTGCTTGATAACAATCAGGTTCGCTGCAACTTCTTCAACAACACCGGCGGTCTCGGCAATAACCAAGGCTCCGGAGTCAAAAGCTGCTGTTCTTTCCATACCGGTTCCAACAAATGGAGCCTCGGAGCGAACTAGTGGAACAGCCTGACGCTGCATGTTGGCGCCCATAAGAGCACGTGAGGAGTCATCGTGCTCCAGGAATGGAATCAAGGAAGTTGAAACAGAAGCTAGCTGACGAGGAGATACGTCAACAAAGTCAACATCTTCCTTGTCGACCTCAACAACGTCTCCGCGGAATCTTGCGAATACCTTCTTGTTAGCAAATGTCTTATCTGCGTTCAAAGGAGTGTCAGCTCCAGCGATTGACTTTCCGTCTTCGGCAGCTGCGTCTAGGTACTCGATTTTTCCAGATACCTTGCCGTTAGTTACCTTAAGGTAAGGAGTCTCAATGAAACCAAACGCGTTGATGCGAGCGTAAGCAGTCAAAGATCCGATAAGACCAATGTTTGGTCCTTCTGGGGTCTCAACCGGACACATTCTTCCGTAGTGGGAAGGGTGAACATCTCGAACTTCCATCTGAGCACGCTCACGAGCAATACCACCTGGGCCAAGTGCAGACAAGCGACGCTTGTGCGCAAGACCAGCAAGTGGGTTGTTCTGATCCATAAACTGCGATAGCTGGCTAGCACCAAAGAACTCTTTGATTGCGCTAACAACCGGTCGCAAGTTAATAAGTGTCTGAGGAGTAATCGCCTCGATGTCCTGTGTGGACATACGCTCACGAACAACACGCTCCATACGAGATAGACCGATACGAACCTGGTTCTGGATTAGCTCTCCAACCGAACGAATTCTTCGGTTTGAGAAGTCATCGATGTCGTCAGCAGAAACAGCAATCTTTACAGCCTTGCCATTCATCTTTACTGGGAACTCGATACGGGCATTCGACGCCGAAGCCTGGTTCGCAATTGACTGGTCGAATAGCAACAGGTACTTCAAAGCACCAATTACGTCGCTCTTGGTCAAAGTGTTTACCTCTAGTGGCTCGTCGATACCTAGCTTCCGGTTCAGCTTGTGACGACCAACCTTTGCAAGGTTGTATCTCTTGGACTCAAAGTAGGTTGAGTTAAGCCATGCAGCAGCTACCTCGGAACCTGCAGCTTCGCTTCTTACCTTGCGGTAAAGCTCACGAAGAGCGTCTTCCTTGGTCAAGACTGGGTTAGCAAAGACCTTTGACTCGTCGTATGCCAAAGTGTTTGCAATTAGGTCAACATCGTATTTCCAAGTTGGGGCAGCGCTTCCAACCGCCTTCTCGATGTCAGAGAACTCTGCGATGATTTCTTCCTTGGTGAAACCAAGTGCTTTCAAGAAGATAGTTGCAGAAACTTTAGTCTTGCGATCTACCTGGACCTGAACAATCGGCTGACCAAAACGAGCAATTGGCTTACGGTCATCTCTAACCCACTCGGTTAGAAATTCTAGGTAAGAACCACGAGATGGAATGATCTGTGCTTTGTTGTTTCTAACATCTAGGTTTCCTGTTGTGTTAGTTGAAACAGAGAAGTAAACACCAGGAGAACGAACAAGCTGTGAAACGACAACACGCTCAGTTCCGTTGATTACGAAAGTTCCCTTTTCTGTCATCACCGGAAAATCTCCCATGAAAACAGTCTGTGACTTAATTTCACCGGTCAGGTAGTTGGTGAATTCAGCCTTGATATAAAGAGGTTGGGTGTAGCTCTTACCCTTGGTCTTGCACTCGTCAGGAGTGTAGGCAGGGTCATACAAAATTGGGTCACCAAAAACTAGACCCATCTTCGGGTCTTGTGATGAGTTTGCAGAGTCTTCGATCGGAGAGATCTCTTCGAATACTTCGTCAAGACCAGTCTTGGCCTTGTTGCCTTCTTTGGCTCTCCATGATGGTCCGCCGATCAACCACTCGAAGCTTTCGGTTTGCAAGGACAGTAGATCTGGAAGATCAATCTGTTCTTGAACCTTCGCGAACGATGGTCGTGATGCTAGACGGGTGTTTTTTGCATTTTTCGAAGCAGCCAAGGCGGTCCCTCCAAGGGCACATTAGTTAGAAAGCGGTCAGATTTGGGGCTGTCCCGAAACCGATTGTCGCCACAATATGCGAACAGGGCACGCCAAAATATGCGCACTGGTTTTTTTGGGTCAAGTGGCGAGTCTATAACGATTTGGCAAAGATGTAAACACCTAGTTTAAATACCAAAAAATGACATGTTTGGGTGTATCCGGCCAAAATTAGGCTTGAGACCGAGTGAGCTCAATTTGCTGCATAATTTCAGCCGTCAAGGGGAAGGGTTTGGTTCCATCAAGGACCAAAGTGGCCGCAAGCTTGGGGTGCTGGGCAACAAAATAGGTTTCTTCGCCTTCTAGCCACTTGTCTAGCCAGGATCTTGAGCCAGCCTCCAGGCTAAAAGCCCTAGTCATTAGATGTTCTTTGGGTGCGTCAACAAATATCGTGAAGTTATAAGAGTCTCGGAAGCTTAGTTCCATGGAATAGACCCCCTCAATGATTACTGGGGTACCGGCAGGGATGTTGACCCTTTGGGTCCCGAGAGTCCCGGTAGCTAAGTCCATAACTCGGTAGTTGATGTCTCTTTCATCCAAAAGTGGCTCGGTTACCTCTTCGAAGAAGCGATCTAGGTCATAGTTTTTGGCAATGGCGCTGACGCGGTACTTGCCTTCAGGGAGCAAGAAAGCATCCATGGAAATCACGGATGCGCTCAGGTCGGAGGCAAGCTGGGCAGCCAATGTTGACTTGCCGCCGCCGCCAGGGCCGTCAATCGCGCAGGCCTTCCAGTGCACGTGAAACTCCCCCAATAACTAAAGTCTTGGCATTTAGGACTGTTTCCCAAATGAATTTAGTTAAGTATAGGCAAAGTGCTAAATCTTGACAAAATCGAATCTGGATATTGAAAAGCTGAGTTTGCTTATGACTTAGCTAGGAGTTGGTTCGTCCAACACGCTGCAAATAGGCAAGGTATCCAAACAGTAGATAGGCGACGGCGAGGGTTCCGCTATAAACAAGGAATAAAGTCAAGCTTTCTGGCCATTGGTCAAAACCACCGAAGTTTTCCTCAGGAACCAAGTACCTAATTAGCACCGCGACTGCCACAAAAACAAAGAAGACCCCCCAGAGCACAAAGCTAGGTTGCGCTGGGCCATCTGATTGAGCTTTTCGAGCACCAAAAAAAGCACCAATCGCAGGTAGGAAAACAGCCACCCCGTAGGTGGGTGCGAAAAGAAGCAGTAAAAAGCCAGCCACCGCTATGACCATGAATATAGTCATATGCTTTTTGTAGTTCATAAGTCTCGGTCTCTGTCTTGACTCTAATGGCGGTGACGGTGGGATTTGAACCCACGGTGCGCTTTCACGCACACAACTTTTCGAGAGTTGCACCTTCGGCCGCTCGGACACGTCACCACAACAAAGCTTAGTGTTTAGCGCCGCTTCTCAAAAAATTCTTTTAGGACTCTTGAGCACTCTTCTTGCATAACACCCGTGATTACTTCAACTGGAGAACCAAGTCTGGAATCGCGCACTAGGTCATATCTTGATCCGGCTCCACCGACTCGATCATCGAAAGCACCAAAGACAACTCTTGGTAGACGAGCCGCAACTATCGCTCCCGCACACATCACACATGGTTCCAACGTGACAACCATGGTGAGCTGATCCAGCCGCCACTTCGAAGATGATTTTCCGGCTCTTTGAATAGCCAAGATCTCGGCATGGGCTGTTGGGTCCCCGGTTGCCTCGCGCTCATTATGGGCTGAAGAAACGATGTTTCCGTCGGGGTCCACTATCACGGCACCGACCGGAACATCTTGCCCAGACTGCTTAGCTTCTGCCAAAGCAAGCTGCATGGCTGAATCCCAAATGTTTGTCATTTCTTAGTTACTCCCTTAGTCCAAGTATTCCAACACTTTGGGTCATCCTGGTGCCTGCTTGAACCCACTAGATTTATTGATATGCGCACCCACATAGCCAATCACCCACTGGTGACCCACAAGCTAACTGTCCTTCGAGACAAAAACACCCCTTCAACTACATTTAGGCAGCTTGTTGAAGAATTGGTGACATTACTTACCTATGAGGCCACCAAGGACATAAAAGTTGAGGAGATTTCCATTGAGACTCCTCTTGTAAAGACAACAGGTGTTCGCCTTAGCACTCCACTTCCCTTGATTGTTCCAGTTCTTAGAGCAGGCCTTGGCATGCTAGAGGGAATCCTAAAGTTGCTTCCAACTGCCGAAGTTGGTTTCCTAGGTATTAAGCGAAATGAAGAAACTCTCGAACCTTTCACCTACGCCGAAAGACTCCCAGACGATCTAACCGGTCGCCAGGTATACATCATCGATCCGATGCTTGCTACCGGTGGCACTTTGATTGACTCAATCAAATACGTTTTTGACCGCGGTGCAGCGGAGGTAATCGCCATTTGCCTAATCGGATCACCCGAAGGTCTCAAGGCTGTTGAGAAAGCAGTTGGAAACCAAAATGTCACGATTGTGTTGGGCGCATTAGACGAAAAGCTAAACGAAATCGGATATATCGTTCCTGGCCTTGGTGACGCTGGAGACCGTCTCTACGGTCTCGCAGACTAACTAGAAACTTTAGGTATTTCTTGCCTTCCAACGCGACTCTGATTCAAGAGATCACTGACAAGGTTCTCGAACAGATAGATCTTGGAAACATCACACCAATTGTTCTAATTGATGGTAGATCTAACTCTGGAAAATCAACCTTTGCAAAGTCTTTGCAAGAGAGCCTGTTTAGGCAAGGTGAGTCATTACCCAGGGTTATCCATATGGATGATCTTTATCCCGGCTGGGAGGGGTTGAGTCTTGGCGCAGATTATCTAAACCGGTTCATATTGGAACCTCTCTCCAAAAAAGAGACAGCTTCTTGGCAGCAATGGGATTGGTCAGAAAACCAACGCGGAGCTTGGATGGAATTTTCTGGTGGAACGCCTCTGATAATTGAGGGTTGTGGCGCAATGAGTGATCGCGCTTCAGCTGTTGCCTTTTTGAGAATTTGGCTGGAAGCAAAAGAGCCAGTTCGCCAAGCTCGTTGGTTAGAGCGCGAAGGAAATCTTGACAAGTTCGACATGTGGGCGGCGCAGGAACTGGATTTCTACGCTCGGGAAAAATCGGCTTCTTTGGCTGATCTAGTTATCGCAACCGATAGCTAGCTAAGGGCTCTAGGCTGCTGCTTTGGATTCGTTGTTTTTGTACCAAGACCTAATTCCCGCAACAAGTGAAGCGGCAACCACCACTACGGCAATGATGTAGGTGGCATCCTTGACTAGAGGAATGCTCGCGGCGTAGTACCCAGCAAGAGATAGACCCACTCCCCAGACAACTGCTCCAACCAAGTTCGCCGAGAAGAACTTGTAATAATGCATTTTTCCAATTCCCGCGATTACAGGAATTAGTACCCTAGCCATCGGCACAAACCTTGCAACAACTACTGCCCACCAACCCCAGGCTTGGTAAAACTCTTCAGCTTTCCTAATTGCGCTTTGAATAATGGCGCCTTGTCGTTTGTCTAGGTATGGCCGGCCAAAGTGTCGGCCAAGTGTGTAACCAACTTGATCACCCAACCATGCAAAGATTCCTATGCCGATACTGAGAACCCAGATGTTAATGCTTTCTGGAGAGCTTGCTGCAACCAGCCCCGCGGCAAAAACTAGCGAGTCACCTGTAATGAAAGGTATGAAGGCCCCAATTAGTAATCCAGTACCTGCAAACACCAAGCCCCAGACGGCAGCAACAAAGAGAATTGGACCGATCTGGTCGTACCAGAGCGCTATTTGTTCGGTTATGGGCACCTATTAACTCTAAGGCTTGCCGTGTAGGACAATTTCCTCAAGTGGCAACCTGGTTCGAGGAGCAATCTCTCTTTCGTAGGCAGCTCCTTCGAACACATCCGGGGAGGCAATCTTGCCAATTGCTACCACTACCGCAACTTCGAATTCTGCAGGGATACCAAGACCTTCATGGATAACATCCGGAACAATTCCAGCCATCTGGTGTGAGTAAAGATCTAGTGACTGCGCTTGGACGGTCATTAATGAGACAGCCAAGCCGGCGTCATAGAAATTCTTAACACTTGATGTGCCATCTTCGTTTTTCTTGATGGAAATGACGATCATGGCTGATGCTGAAGGTGCCCAGGCCTGGTTAAATCCACCAAGTCCCTCTGTTACCTTGGCGTGAACATCGGTTCCTCGAACTGCTACTGAAAATCTCCAAGGCTGGCCGTTGTTTGCAGAAGGGGCCCAGCGACCGGCTTCCAAGATCGAAAGAATTTGCTGGTCTTCAATTAGGTGGTTGGCGTCATAAGCTCTTGGGCTCCAGCGCTTTTCCAATAGCTCGGTAAGGGGTGCGGAGGTTTCAGGTTTTTTATTCATTTGGTCCTCAACTAAGAAAGAGTGTTTATTGTTCCCTGATTTAGCTAACTGCTTCGTCAAGTGCAGCAAGTAAGCCATCTACGTCTGATTCCTGAGTATCCCAAGCGCACATCCAACGAACTTGGCCGGTTGCCTGGTTCCAAACATAGAACCGGTAATTTTCCATCAGCTTGTCGGTGACCTTTTCAGGCAGAATCGGGAAGACAGCGTTTGCTTCAGTTGGGTTCGGTACAGTAACCAGCGAGCTCTTAGCTGCTATCGCAACTACTCCCTCGTAGAGCTTTTTAGCCATATGGTTTGCGTGTTTTGCGTTAGCGAGAGCGAGAGCTGCTTTGTTTTCAAAAAGGGCATTTAGCTGAGCGGAAACGAAGCGCATTTTCGAAGCTAACTGCATAGAAGTCTTTCGAAGATATGGCATTGCCTCGGCAAGCTGCTTACCTCTAGCGGAGCTCGAATCAACAACAATTACAGCCTCTGCGCCTAAAGCACCGATTTTGGTTCCGCCAACCGACACTAGATCGACCCCAACATCGGTGGTGAACTCTTTGAATGAAAGTCCAAGCGCAGCTGCAGCGTTTGAAATTCTCGCACCATCTAGATGAAGTAGTAGGCCATGCTTGTGGGTTACTTCTGCAATTTTTTTGATTTCTGCTGGCTGATACAAAGTACCAAGCTCTGTGGTTTGGGTAATTGAAACGACCCCAGGTTGGGCCCTGTGAACTACACCTATGTCAAAAATCTGCGACTCAATTAGTTCCGGGGTTAGTTTTCCATCAGGAGTTGGTACAGTCCAAAGTTTCAATCCAGCCATTTTCTCTGGAGCGCCGCCCTCGTCGACATTGATGTGAGCAGTTTCCGCACAGATAACTGCTTCCCATCTTTGAATTGCTGCTTGCAAGGCAACAACGTTGGCGCCGGTGCCATTGAATAGTGGAAAGCCAACAGCCTTGGCGCCAAAATTTTCGACCACAACTTTATTGAACTTTTCTGTCTCGGTGTCGTCCCCATAAGCAATCTCGTGGCCCTCGTTTACCCGGGTCATTGCCTCGAATACTGCTGGGTGAACACCGGCATAGTTATCGCTAGCGAATCCGCGCCAAATCTTTCTCGTACTCATCTCTTGTTTCGCTACTCTCTCTAAATATCGTTCTGATCTGATTCTGGAATTGCAGGTGGCCTGTTCTCAAATGCGGTTGATAAGACAACGGTAGTTTGGGTTGAACAATTGGCTTGTGCTCTGATTTTTCCCAAAAGTGCTTCTAAGTCCGCAGGCTCAGACACATTTACCTTGACTATATAGCTTTCTTCTCCGGCAACGCTCCAGCAACCCTCAATCTCCGAGATGGATTCCAGCTGAGCTGGAATCGAATCCGGTGCTGCTGGGTCGATTGGTGTCAATGACACGAATGAGGTCATACTCAGCCCAACTTTGCGAAGATCTAGCTTGGCTTGGTAGCCCAAAATCAGGCCACGGGTTTCAAGTCGTTTTATCCTTTGGTGCAGGGTGGATGTGGGTAGGCCAACCTCAAGGGCTAGGTCTTGAAGTGAGCGCTCAGAATCCTCAGCTAAAAGAGTGAGGATCCTGCGGTCTATGGCTTCCATAAGAAGGTGCTGCCTTAGGCAGTGACGCCTTTTGTGGAAGTGATCACATCTTGCAAGTTGCGATTCAGGGTGTCAAAGAAAACATTTAGCGGGAACTCGTCATCTAGAACTGCATTCACCATTTCCTTGAGCTCACCTTCAACTGGCAATGAGTCAGCTCCCTTGGCCCAAGTTGAAGCTGGGTGTGGCTGAACCAAGTCACTTACGAATTCGTAAGAAGCCATCCACTGAGCAACTCTGGATCTGTCGATGCCATCGTGATATAGATTCTCGACCTCGCCACAAAGCGCAACGATCTGCTCATTTACTTTTTCCCAATCAAAGCTGAGTTTGTTATCCGTCCACTTCAAGCCACCGTGACGGTGCAGGTAACTGAAAATGATCTGTCCGCCCAGTCCGTCGTAGTTTCTAACTCTTGGTCCGGTTATTGGGAAACGGAACAAACGATCAAACAAAATTGCGTAGCGGATGTATTTTCCAAGTCTTTCGCCCTGCTCGTCGAGCACAAATGTCTCTCGGAAAGTTGAAAGGTCACAGCGCAATTCCTCAAGTGCATACATCCAGAAAGGCATACGCTGCTTGATCATAAATGGATCAAAAGGCAGATCCCCCTTGGAGTGAGTGCGGTCGTGAATCAAGTCCCACAGCACGTAAGTTTCTTGGGCCAACAGCTGATCATTGACCACTCTTTCTGCATCTGGAGGAAGAGGTAGAAACAGTAGCTGCTGCGCGGCTCTGGTAACCATGCGGAATCTTGCAGCCTCGCGGTCGCAGAAGATTCCTCCCCAGTAGAACTTGGCTAGCTCACGGGTTGCTACGGTCTCTGGGAAAAACACTGCCGAGAAGGTGTCGTAACCGGAGGTAAAGGCGACAAACTCGATTGGAACAAAGGCGCTGTTCTGGTAAACCTGCTCTTTTTCAGCAAGCCAGTCGGGCCAGAAGGTATTAGTAATAACAGCCTCAAGGTTTCGGTTCGGGTTACCGTTTTGGGTATACATCGCAAATACTGCAAGGTTTTCAACGTTGTTCTCACGCTTGAGGTCTGGGCGGAATAGCTCCAGAGAGTCATAAAAGTCCGGCACTTTGAAGCCGCCGTCTGCCCAAGCCTGGATGTCTTTTTTGACCTGAGTTAGGTAATCGCTCTGGTGTGCAAATTTTGGAGTGAGTTCCGTAATTGCCTCCAACACAAGTGCAATCTGTTTGTTAGCTTCGGCTAGATCGTGCGCAGATGAATCAATAGATCCGTCTTTGATTTGCATCGGCTTGATTGCCTCAACTGCGGCTGCAAGTTTTAGCCAGCTAGGGTTTGTCGCAGCCCAGGATGGGTCCTTTCTGGTTTGCGCTAATGCAGCAGCTTTTCCACCGGAAACCCAAGATGCAATGTTGATCCAAAAGTTTTTATTGTCTAGTTCGTCAATTGAGTCATCACCAAAGATGTCACTGTCGGCAAGAACAACCACTCGGCCCTTGCCAAAGTTTGTTGCCGCTACCAACGCTGCCTCAGAAGGTGTTGCAGAAGTTGAGCTTGTTGCAATCACATGAGCGTCAGAGCCGTCTTTGATTTCAAGAACTCCGGAGCGATAGAAAGCGGTCTGCTCTACTTTAAAACCAAGATCGAATTCAAAAGATTTCTTCAGATCCGCAAGAACCCAGGTTGCAACACCTTTGAAGTTGTTCTCGGAGTCTTGCACTGTTGCGTTTGCAATCTTGATTCCAAACTGCTCGGTTAGTTCAGAAAAATTGTTTCCATATTTTGGTTGTTCAGATTCACCAAGAACAACTAGTCCACCGCCAGCGTTTACGAAGTCTTTAACAGCAGAAATCTCATCGGAGGTGAGCTTTGGTGATCCTTCACCTAAAGTCTTTTCCCAATCATCCTCGGACGCATGTGGGATAACTAGAACATCTACGCCACTCAGGGACTCTTTTGTAAAAGTCCCTGTCTGGTGTGAGCGAACTCCAAAACCTGAAGCCTCAGCTGATTCAACTAGCTTTGAGTAGCCGGAGTCTTGAGGGTTGCCAGGGTTTAGCTCCTTGGCCTTGTCTGCATCAACGCTCCAGGCTTGACGGTGTGACTGGTCAATAAGAATTTGGGTCGCTTTTTGCATTTCCAGACTTTCTTCGAATAAATTCCTGCTTTGAATCAAAATACCAGAATTTTTCTCATATTGGAATGGTTTTTATGTGAATTACCCCGAAAACAGTGCGTTTTGTGGCAATCAGCTGGCTGCGGGCTGTTTAGCCTCGTATTTTTGACCGGCCAACCAACTTCCGATCAGCACCAAAGGAAGGCCAACAAGAAGACCTGGGGTTATTGGCTCACTGAGGAATACAGCTCCAAGTAGCAAAGCAACCAGGGTGTTGATGTAAACAATAAGTGTCGCTCTCGGGGCACCTATTTCCTTGATCAGTGCAAAGAACAGCACAAAGGCCAAAGCCGAGCAAATCGCGCCCAAGCCCAGAAGAGCTAACCAGGAATCAAGGCTTGGAACATTAGTAATTTCCTGTGGCAACTGCGTAATTGCTGGGATCAAATAAGCAATTGCAACGAAGACCATGGAAAGGCTGATAACTCCGGTGGTTGGGACAAACCCAATCTTGTATGAGATAACAGCAGGTGCAATGGCGTAGCCAATGGATCCAAGGATCACAGCCCCAACCCAAATTGGATCCACAATTCCCTGGAATGAGTCAATTCCTACCAGAGCAACAACTCCAGCAAACCCAACAACCATTCCAATCAACGTCTTGGGGTTTCTTATCGACTTGTCTCCCAGAAGACTTGCAACAACAACCCCAAACATCGGAACTGTTGCGATCAGCAAGGCCGTTAGACCAGAATCGATGTGTCGGCCAGCTTCAGTTATTAGCCACCAAGGGATAACCATTTCCATAACCGCAAAGAATAAAACCCATTTCCAATGCTTAAGTGCAATTTTTAGGGCTCCAGAGTTCAGGGCCAGTGGCACCATAATGGCGGCACCGATTAACACTCTGATAAAGATGATTGAGTAACTCGAAAAATCCTCAATCGCAATTTGTATAAAGAAGTATGGAAGTCCCCAGGCTAGCCCGGTCGCCAAAAACAATAAAAGGGCTTTACGGGACATGTATCAAGCCTAGCTGTTTCGAGTAAGCGAAACGCTAATCGGTGCGCTTGATCATGCGAGTTAAGAACTCTTTAGTCCTTGGCTGCTTAGGGTTGTCAAAAAAGTCTTTGGCTTCTCCCTGTTCAAGAATTTTTCCCTTTTCCAGGAAAATTACCCAGTCGGCAACTTCTCTTGCAAAGGAGAGCTCATGGGTGGCCATCAAGATAGTGGTACCCGTTGCCTTTAGATCCTTAATCAAAGCCAGCACTTCCCCAACTAGTTCTGGATCTAGAGCGCTGGTTACCTCGTCAAGAAGTAAAACCTTGGGCTCCATTGCTACAGCGCGAACGATTGCGGTTCGCTGTTGCTGCCCCCCAGAGAGTTTGTCTGGATAAGAATCAGCCTTATCGGCTAAGCCGATTCGCTCTAACCAAGAGAGGGCTCTCTGCCTTGCTTCTTCCTTGGGCATCTTTTTAACGTGTATCAGGGCCAAGGTAATGTTTTCCAGAATGGACAGGTGTCCAAACAAATTGAAAGACTGGAACACGAGGCCAATTTGTTCGCGGACCTTGTCTTGGTTGACATCCGGTTCCGAAATCTCAACACCTTCTAAGAAGATCTGCCCATCGAGAATGTCCTCAAGTAAATTCACACAACGAAGCACCGTTGACTTTCCGGATCCGGAGGAGCCGATCACGGCAACAATCTGGCCAGGAAATACTTCTAAGTCCACTCCGTCAAGGACAACCTTGGTGTCGTAGTTCTTCTTGAGATTTACGACCTTAAGTCTGGGTTTAGTCCAATCGATCACAGCGCGTTCCCTGCCTGTTCACGTTCGGAATACTTTCTTTGAATTCGATCGGCTAGCCGAACGGTTGGAATTGCTAGCAAGACAAACAGTAAGCCGGCAACAACATACGGGGTAAAGTTGGCAAACTTGGCAACTTCAATTTGAGCGCCGCGAACAGCGTCAATGGCTCCAAGCACAGAAATTAGTCCGACGTCCTTTTGTAAGGCAACAAAGTCATTCATCAAGGGTGGGACTACCTTGCGAATGGCTTGCGGCAAAATAACCAACCTCATCGACTTTGGGTAGCTAAGACCTAGTGACCTTGCTGCCATTCGCTGCGATGGGTGAACTGCTTCGATACCAGCTCTGAAAACTTCGGATACGTAAGCGCTATATGTAAGGGTCAGTGCGATGATGCCAAGGACTTCTGATGGAATTCGCCCAAGAAACTCAAGCCTTAGACCAGGGATACCAAAGCCAACTAGGTACAAAACAATAATTAGAGGCAGACCTCTGAATAGGTCTACGTAGCCTTGGGATAAAACCCGCAGTGGGAAAAACACTGGGTTCTTCAGCGTTCTAAAGATTGCCAGCAATAGGCCAAATACCAAAACCAGAATGGCTGCCGCCACCAATACTCGAAGATTGAGCATTAGCCCATCAAAAACTCTTGGGAAAGCAGCAACTGCTACATCCCAATCAAAAAAGAACCCTTGAACTCTTTCCCAACCCGGTGTTGCAAGGAGACCAAACCAAACCAGAGCTGCAAAGGCCAAGGTTGAAAGCAGTGAAACCGCAATTGATTTCTGCTTGCGCTTGGCTCGCCAAACCCGGCGGCGAAGTTCCGCTTCTGATGGGTTCGAATCTGACATAGCTCCCCTAAGAGAAAAGGGGGTGGTTTCCCACCCCCTTAACAATTTACTGCCTTACTTTAGAACTGGCGCACTGGTGTCAGTTAGCCAGGTCTTCTCTAGCGCTGCAAGTGTTCCGTTATCGCGCAGTGCCTTGATGGCTGCGTTAACAGCTGCAGTTAGAGCTGAGCCCTTGTCTAGTACTAGACCGAAGCTGTCGCCACCCTCAGCACCAGTAATCTGTCCAAGAATCTTTCCGTCTGTTAGATCACAGCAGGTTAGGTACAGAGCAGTTGGTAGGTCAACAACAAGTGCGTCAAGCTGTCCACTCTGAAGAGCTGCTTTGGCGTCGTCATTGGAGTTGAATGCCTGAGCTCCAGCAGTTGGAGTGATGAACTCTTCAATTGCAGTGAAGCTGGTGGTAGCTGAAGCTGCACCAACTAGCAGATCCTTTAGGTCTGCAAGTGAGGTTGCGTTCTCGGCGGCTGATCCAGCAACTGTAATAACTGTCTGAGTAGTTACGTAGTAAGGGTCTGAGAAGTCAACATTCGCCTTACGCTCTTCAGTAATGGTGTACTGCTGCAAGTTGAAGTCGAAGTTCTTAGCTCCTGGAGCAATTGCCTCGTCGAATGTGGTGCGAACCCAGATAACGTCCTCTGGAGCAAAGCCAAGCTCAGCTGCGATTGCATAAGCAACTGCTGCTTCGAAGCCCTCTCCTGATTCAGGGGCATCTCCAACTACCCATGGCTCATAGGCTGGTAGGCCAGTTCCGATGGTTAGCTTTCCTGGGGTGATGGTGGTGATTGTTGATTCGTCTGTTGCTTCGGTTTCTGCAGGTGCGCAACCGGTTAGGGCTAGTGCCGCAATGGCTGCTGCTGCAAGTCCCACTCTGATGCGGGATAGTGTGCTCTTTCTTGACATTATTGCTATCTCTTTTCTGTTTTGCCGGAGTCCGACTTATTTGGGTATTGACGTATTTACTTGATTTGTTGTGTTGGAAATTTGCGGAGCTTTACCCCCGCGGCTTAGTTCACCGTTGAAAAAACGCAGAAACCAAGCGTCTAGAGCATTCGCTCCATAGACGCCATAGACATACCCATTGCACAAACGAAAGATAGCGAAGAACGCTTCTCTGTCATCTCGGGTACCCCTCTGAACTGGTTAGTAATGAAAATCATAGTGGCAAATTTCCAAAGGCTCAAAATCCAAATCAGGCAAGTCTTCACTGCCTGACTCAGAATCGACCTAGTGCCAGTGAGATCATTGAAGATAAGCTTGAATCCAGTGATGGGGAGTTGTTTTGAATAATCAGGTCCGAGTTTCCTTTGAGGTCTACCCTCCAAGGGACCAAAACTCTGGCGAGAGCCTAGAAACCTCCATTATCGAGCTCGCCAAAATGGACCCGACCTTTATATCCGTCACTTTTGGAGCTGGGGGTTCTTCGACCAAGAATTCCCTTGAGGTTTTAAAATTCATCCTCAAAAACACCCAAGCCTCCGCCCTGGCTCACCTAACCTGCGTGGGTCACAGCTTTCTAGAAACCAAATCTCTGGTCAATCAGTTTATGGACGAGGGAATAAGTGACTTTCTAGCGCTCAGAGGAGACCCCCAGCCAGGCATGCCACTCGAGCCCAAGGGTGAGCTAAAGTCATCTTCCGAGCTAGTTCAGCTGATCTCCCAGGTTCACAAGGATCGCGGAAACACCAGATCTGATCTAAATGTGGCGGTAGCAACTTTCCCAAATGGTCACCCAGACTCTGACAGCATCACTCAAGACATCCAAGCTCTGCTAGCTAAGCAAAGTGCTGGGGCAGATTATGCAATTACGCAGTTGTTTTTCTTTGCGTCAGATTATGTGGCATTTGTGAAACTCGCTCGCGATGCTGGGGTGACGATACCTATCTTGCCTGGCATCATGCCGGTCACTTCTATGCAGCGGCTAAACCGAGTTATAGAACTGACCGGTGAGAAAAACCCCGAAGGTCTGGCCAAACTTCTTGGTGCCGCTTCTAAAGAAGAAGCCAAGCAGGCGGGAATTGATTGGGCAGCTAATCTATTAGTGGAGCTAGTCGAAGCAGGCGCACCGGGCGTACACCTCTACGCATTCAACCAACACGAAAGTGTCACCCAAGTTCTCCAAAGAGCAGGAATTCGTTAATGCACACCATTAAGTCCATGGCCTTCGCGCCAAGGTCACAAGCTCTTATGGACGCGCTGGCAACGCGCGTGGTCATTGCCGATGGCGCAATGGGTACTGAACTACAAGAGCGCAAACCAACCCTCGAAGACTTCCAAAACCTAGAAGGCTGTAACGAAATCCTCAATGTCACAAGACCTGACATCGTCAAAAGCGTTCACGATGCATATTTTGCTGCGGGTATTGACTGCATCGAGTCCAATACCTTTGGAGCAAACTGGTCGAACCTTTCGGACTATGGAATCGAAGACCGAATTGAGGAGCTAGCGGAAGTTGGTGCAAAAATTGCCCGCCAGTCTGCTGATGGCTTCACAGAAAAAGACTCGAGGCCACGCTGGGTCCTAGGATCCATGGGTCCTGGAACAAAACTTCCAAGCCTGGGTCACGTTGACTACGCCTTCCTTAGAGACACATTCAAGGAGCAAGCCGTTGGGCTAATTAAAGGTGGCTCGGACGCTTTCCTAGTTGAAACCTCGCAGGACCTACTGCAAACCAAAGCTGCCATCAATGGTTGCCGTATGGCGATTGTAGAAACTGGAACCAGGCTCCCGATTTTTGTTGAGGTAACGGTTGAAACCACCGGAACCATGCTTATGGGTTCTGAAATCGGTGCAGCACTCACCGCCATCGAACCACTTGGTGTGGACATGATCGGTTTGAACTGTGCGACGGGTCCTACCGAAATGAGTGAGCACCTTAGACAGCTTTCGAAGCACTCCCGAGTTCCGGTTATGGTTATGCCAAACGCAGGGCTTCCTGTTCTTACAGCCAATGGTGCAAGCTATCCACTTGGTCCTGAAGAGTTAGCAACTGCTCACGAGCAATTTGTTAAAGAATTCGGCTTGGCAATGATTGGTGGTTGTTGTGGCACAACACCTGCTCACTTGAAGGCAGTTGTTGACAGAATCGGTCAGTCAAGCACTCACTCAAGAACTATCGAGATTGAACCTGGTGTTGCGAGCTTGTACCAGCACGTGCCTCTGACTCAGGACAATACATATCTTGCAATTGGTGAAAGAACTAATGCCAATGGCTCTAGGGCATTCAAGCAAGCAATGCTTGATGAAAGATGGGATGACTGCGTCGACATCGCGCGCAAGCAAGTTCGCGATGGTGCTCATTTGTTGGATGTCTCTGTTGACTATGTCGGCCGAGACGGTGTCGCCGACATGCGAACCCTAGTTTCAAAGCTAGCCAGTGCTTCGACCTTGCCACTTGTTATTGACTCAACCGAGCCTGCTGTCATCCAAGCAGGACTTGAACTAATCGGCGGAAGACCTGTTGTGAACTCCGTAAACTTCGAGGACGGCGATGGGCCAAATTCTCGCTTCGCCAAGATCATGCCACTAGTTAAAGAACACGGTGCAGCTGTTATTGCACTAACCATCGATGAGCAGGGTCAGGCCAGAAACCAGGCCGACAAGGTTCGTATAGCTTCCAGGTTGATTGATGACCTTATTTCCAAGTGGGACATGAGAGTGGAAGACATCATCGTGGACGCCCTGACTTTCCCGATCGCCACAGGCCAGGAAGAAACCCGCCGGGACGGACTTGAAACCATTGCCGCGATTAAAGAAATCACTACCAAGTACCCAGGTATTCACACCACCCTTGGTGTTTCCAACGTTTCCTTCGGTTTGAACCCAGCTGCTAGATCTGTTCTGAACTCGGTTTTCCTACACGAAGCAACCCTGGCAGGACTAGACTCAGCCATCATCGATGCCGCCAAGATTGTTCCACTGGCGGACATCCCAGAAGATCGACTAAAAGTGGCCCTCGATTTGATTTACGACCGTCGCGAATACGACGCAGACGGCAACCTTTCTTACGATCCACTATCTGCGATGTTGGATCTGTTTGATGGAGTCGACTCCGCTTCCATTCGTGATGCTCGCGCAGCTGAGCTAGCAGCACTGCCTGTGAACCAGAGGCTTGAAAGACGAATAATTGATGGTGACTCTAAAGGTCTAGAGAGCGATCTCGAGCTATCAAGATCTGAAGGCAATAAACCGCTAGCGATCATCAACGATTACCTGCTTGCTGGAATGCAAATTGTGGGTCAGCGCTTTGGTGCCGGAGAGATGCAGCTACCGTTTGTTTTGCAATCTGCCGAAGTTATGAAATCCGCCGTGGCACTTCTTGAGCCATATATGGAAAAAAGTGAAGCTGCCGGCAAGGGCAAGATTGTTCTAGCAACCGTGCGAGGCGACGTTCACGATATTGGCAAAAACCTAGTCGACATCATTTTGACCAACAACGGTTACGACGTGGTAAACATCGGTATCAAGCAGCAAGTTGCTGACATCATCAAGGCAGCAGAAGAACACGATGCCGATGTCATCGGTATGAGTGGTCTTCTGGTGAAATCAACCGTTGTTATGCGTGAGAACCTTGCAGAACTTGGTTCCAGAGGCCTTGCAAAGAAGTGGCCAATCATTCTTGGTGGCGCCGCTCTTACCAGATCGTTTGTTGAAGATGACCTAGCCGGTGAGTTTGATGGCACCGTTAGATACGCCAAAGACGCTTTCGAAGGACTCGATCTAATGGAGCCGCTGGTTGCAATTGCCCGTGGAGCAGATGCCGAATCAGTTGGATTGAAGCCGCTCAAAAAGAGAATCCACGCTCAGAGCAAGTTAGTTCTTACTGAACCAGAAAACATGCCCTCCCGGTCTGATGTAGCAAGTGATAACCCTGTTCCGACTCCTCCTTTCTGGGGAACCAGAATTGTGAAGGGTATTGCTCTTGCCGACTTCTCTTCTTATTTGGACGAGCGCGCAACCTTCATGGGGCAATGGGGGCTAAAGCCCACCCGCGGTGATGGACCAGGTTACGAGGAGTTAGTTAGAACTGAAGGAAGACCAAGACTTAGGTATTGGTTAGATCGGATTCTCTCCGAGGCAATCGCGGATGCATCTGTTGTTTACGGTTACTTCCCTGCTGTTTCAGAGGGCGAAGATCTGATTGTTTTGCACCACGATAACGATCCATCCGGACTTGTTGGCAAAGCTGGTTTGCTTGCTCCAGATGGTGGATCAGGTGGAGCAATCGGCACTGACCGAATGAGATTTAACTTCCCAAGACAAAGAAGAGATGGTCATCTCTGCCTAGCAGATTACATTCGCTCGAGAGCATCAGGGGAAATTGATGTATTTGGTGTTCAGCTGGTGACCTTTGGTTCTGCGGTTGAGAAAGTTACCAAGGTGCTATTCGAAGACAACAGCTACCGCGACTACATGGAGCTAAACGGTTTAGCCATGCAGCTAACCGAAGCTTTGGCCGAGTACTGGCACTCCCGCATTAGAGCTGAACTGGGTTTTGCAAATGAAGAACCAGAAGACATGCAGGGTTACTTTGACTTGAAATACCGCGGTGCAAGATTCTCACTTGGCTACCCAGCATGTCCTGAAATGGAAGATCGCAAAAAAGTAGTTGAGCTTCTGATGCCTGAGCGAGTTGGAGTTAGCTTGTCTGAAGAATTGCAGCTTCACCCAGAGCAGTCAACTGATGCTTTTGTATTTCATCACCCAGAGGCCAAATACTTCTCTGTTTAGTTTGCTTCTAGTGAAGCTTCTTGTTCTCGATCTTGGTTCCCTCAACGTCAACATCCGGCAAGATCTTGTCTAGCCACTTTGGAATCCACCAGGCAGATTTATCAAGAATCGTCATCGCCGCAGGAACCAGAATTAGTCGCACTAAGAATGCATCAATCAAAACACCGACAGCCAGACCAAAACCAATTGGTCGAATTGTTGCAAGGTGCGAGAAAGCGAATCCTCCAAAGACTGTGACCATGATTAGCGCCGCCGCAACCACAACTCCCCTGCTCTGGTGAATACCGTAGTTGATCGAATCCTTGGGTTTCTTGCCGTGAGTAAAGGCCTCTCTCATTCCTGAAACTAGGAAGAGTTGGTAATCCATGGCCAGACCAAAAATGATTCCGATTAGGAATATAGGTAAGAAGCTAAGGATCGGGCCTGGGCTTGTCACACCCAGCAACTCAGATAGCCAGCCCCATTGGTACACGGCCACAACCGCTCCAAGCGTTGCCGTCACGGTAAGCAAGAACCCAGCAGCGGCGAGAATTGGAATCAAAATAGAGCGGAATACCAGCATTAGAAGTAGCAGTGAAAGCACGATTACGGTCGTTAGATAAAGAGGCAGAACATCCGAGATTTTGTCTGAAACATCAATGTTGGTGGCTGTGATTCCAATCGCGCCAATCTTGCCCTCATACTGATCTTGAACCATCTGGTTTAGATCACGAACTTCATAGACAACCTGCTCGGTTTCCACGCTGGATGGTCCACCGGTTGGAACAACCTGGAACAACAAAATCTTCCTGTCGTCTGAGACTGCCGCCGGCACGGCAGCAGTCACGTTATCTAATCCAGCAAGTGCAGTAGCGATCTCTGACTGCAAAGACAGAACGTCTTCCTCGGCTACTGGTTCATTCAGTTCCAAAACAGTTGTGATCTGCCCGTTGAAGCCAGGCCCAAAAGCTTCGCTAACTAGGGTGTATGACTTGTATGCGCTGGAGTAAGTGGGTTCCGATCCTCCGTCAGGAAGACCAAGTCGCATATCCGATAGAGGAATAGCCATAAACCCAAGAACTGAAATAGTTGCGGCTAGAGCAAGCCACGGGTGTTTTGTTGCCCAAACAGGCGCTTTAGAAGTTTTGGTTGATGCAGCTTTCTTTCGCTTCGCAGCGGTTGAAATGCTTGCTCTCTCCTTTTTGGTGAGAATGCGATCACCAATCAGTGACAGCGCAGCTGGGGTTACGGTAAGTGCGATTAAAACCGCAACAACAATGGCAATTGCACCCATTGATCCCATAAGGCCAACAAAACCGATTCCGGTGAGATTCAGGGCAACAAGTGCGATGACAACGGTGACTCCAGCAAACAGCACTGCATTTCCGCTGGTGCCATTGGCGATTGCGATTGATTCGGTGAGCTTGGCGCCAGACTTTAATTGCCTGCGGTGACGATTCACAATAAATAGGCTGTAATCAATTCCTACCGCCAGACCCAGCATCACCCCCAAGACAGGAGTGGTTGAGGTCATCTCAATTTGCGAAGCTAGGGCCAAAGTAATAGTCGCGGAAATTCCAACTCCGACAATTGCAGAGAAGATCGGGAGCGAGACTCCGATAAAGGTTCCAAGCAATACAAACAGCACAATTGCAGCGCTAATGAGTCCAACAACTTCACCAATACCCAAAATGTCACCAAAGGATTGAGTGAGCTCTTGGGAGAACTCGACTTCAATTCCATTAAGGTCGGCCTCTTTGAGATATTCAACAACTGATTCTCTGGTGCCCGCTTCTAGTTCGGTACCTCTTTTATCAAAGCGGATAGTTGCCAATGCAACTGTTTCGTCTTTAGAAACTGTTGTGAAGTTGGCAGAAGCGTCTATTAGATTCTGTGCCGACTCGAGCTCTTTCTTGCCTTCCTCTAGTTCTAGTTTTCCAGCAGCGACATCTTCTATCGCTGCCTGAAGTTCTAACTCACCTTGAGTGAGTGCCACATTTGAAGCATTTACAATTGCTTCCTGCCTGGCAAGTTCCGCTAGGCCGGCTTCAAGTTGAGCTTTGGTTCCAAGTAGTTGTGCGGTAGCAGGTGCGCCGGCATCGGTGAACTGCTTTATTCCTGCATTTACTAGCGCCAAGTTCGCGGATAGTTCTTCTCGAGTTTCTTGAATTTCAGTTAGGCCGCCAGCTAATTGTGTTTGTCCAGCTGCAATTTCTCGCTCACCAGCTGCAATGTCAAGTTCGGCCTGATCGATCTTCGCTTGTGCATCCAATAGTTGCTGCTTGCCTTCGGCAAGGTCTACAACAGCTTGATCTATTTCGAACTGAACTTCGAAAGGGTTAAAGGCTTCCGATATTCCAGGAAGGTCTTCTGCACCACTGAGTGCAGCAGTGATTGCAGCTATGTCTGCTTGGTTAAATGTGCCACTGGCTTTATGAAAAACTACCTGCCCGGAAGCTCTTGATGCATCTGGAAAACTTTCTTGAAGCTCGTCCACTACTTCTTGTGAGGGAACGCCGTCGATTGAAATGCTGGTAGTTAATTTTCCACCCAAAGAAAGCGCAAGGCCGGCGGTGATACCTAGTATCACTATCCATGAAAAGATCACAAGCCAAGCGCGGCGAACAGAAAACAATCCGAACTTGTATAGCAATGTAGCCAAGTGCAATTCCATTCTTAGAGAGCCAACCCAGGGCGTTATTGATTACCTCTTGGCCAAGCAGAAGATTTGTGTACTTCTATGTTATTTGCTGGTTGCGAACCTGACTGTCGGCTCTATGTTTTCCCAGAACATTCCAAGATTCCAAACTTCTACTCGGGGCCAGATATGACCACAGGAAAAAGCAAACCCCCCGCAGAAGCTGCAGGGGGTTAACTTTTGATTAGGTCCTAGAGCAGGTTTGGAATCTTCTGCTCGGCAGCCAAGTTTGCCCTTCTGAACACCAATGTCACCGCTGTTGAAATCAGAACGATGAATAGTGAGTACAGAGCGGGAACTAGCAATATCTGGTCCACTTCCGGTATGTCGATGTAAACAGCCACGATAACGGCAATTGCGAGGGGACCGTTCTGGATACCTGTTTCCAATGAGATGGTTCGAACGTTAGCTGGGTGCAGGCGAAGTGCTTTTGCAATCCAGAAGGCCACTGTTATTCCAACTAATCCAAGACCGATAGCAACAACGTATGTTGGCCATTCGGTGTCTAGAAGTAGCTGCCAGTTTCTTGGAACCCAGATAGCGATTAGGAATGGAATAAATAGCACTCCAAATAATCCACCAATTAGCTCCAACACTGATCCTGCGTTGGCACTTAGGCGGCGAACTAGCATTCCAAGGGCAACTGGAACAATCAGTCCACCGATTACGGTTGCGAGCTCGAGGGGCTCAATTGAAATCGAGTCGGGCAAGTTTAGGAAGTTTGCATAGATAAATAGCATTAGTGGCGTCATAATAAACGCCCACAATGTCGAGTTAATGGTCATCATCACGCTAAGTGCTAGGTTTCCCTTTGAGAAATAGGTAAACAGGTTTGAGGTTGTTCCAGCTGGAACGGCACCCATGATCAAAGCTCCGAGGGCGATGAATGCGATGTTCTCGCCCGTTGAGAACGGGAACAAGAAAACAACGATGAGTACGTACGCAGTAAATGGCATCACTGCGAACTGAGTCACCCAACCAACAATCAATCCCCATGGACGACGAAGTGCCAGACCAAAGTCTTTCGGAGTAAGACCTGCACCAAGACCGAACATGATGATGAGGATGAAGATCCTAAGCAGGGTCTGTTCGAAATCATTAACAACAGTTGCTTCATTGGCGGCTTCTTCCGCCATCAGAATCATTGAGTTGAGCATCTTTATGCACCTTTCCCGATTGTTGCCTTGGACTTATCGATTGCGCCAGATCGTAGTTGGCGACGCAGGATCTTTCCGATTGGGCTCTTTGGAAGTTCGTCAACAAAGACAACCTTCTTTGGCGCCTTGTATGCGGATAGTGCCTTCTTGCAGTGAGCGATGATCTGTTCTTCGGTTGGAGCAGGCAGCCCTGCGACCACGTAAGCAACTACAGCTTCACCGGTCTTGTCATCTGGCATTCCGATCACACCAACTTCGTTAACACCTGGAACTGCGGCAATCTGCTCTTCAATCTCGTTTGGATAAACATTGAAACCGCTAACGATGATCATGTCTTTCTTGCGATCAACGATTGTGAAGTAACCGTCTTTGTCCATAGTTGCGATGTCTCCGGTATACAAGAAGCCCTTCTTCAAGGCGTTATTTGTTTCAGCTTCCTTTTCCCAGTAGCCGAGCATGATCTGTGGGCCCTTGGCAATTAGCTCGCCGGCCTCTCCAAGAGCTACTTCCTTGCCGTTTTCGTCAACACAGAGAATCTCGGTGGATGGAACTGGAATACCGATTGTGCCGTCCTTGCCTTTTCCACCCAGTGGGTTGAAAGTAAGTACCGGTGAGGACTCAGTCAAACCGTATCCTTCAACAATTGGTGTGCCGGTAACTTCACGCCACTTCTTGGAAACCGACTCGTGCAGAGCCATACCCCCAGCAGCCGAAGCGCGTAGCTGCTTCGGTGGGCTGTCGGTGAACCAAGTTTCATTTAGTAGTGCATTGAACAAGGTGTTCACACCGGTTAGCCAAGTGACCTTGTAGTTTTCGAAGGCACGTCTTAGGTTGCTTGGTGGCCGAGGTGAAGGAACCAGAATGTTCCTTCCACCGATGTGGTAAAAACCAAGCAAGTTAATTGTGAAAGCAAAGATGTGATACAGCGGCAAAGCTGTAATGACAGTTTCTTTACCTGGTCGCATGAATGATCCACACATAGTAATTAGCTGCAAGGTGTTGGTAACCAAGTTACCGTGCGAGAGCATTGCACCCTTGGAGACACCGGTTGTTCCACCGGTGTATTGCAAAGCTGCAATTGAATCAGCAGTGATGCCCTTTGTGTAGCTATCCGCTTTATTAGGAGACTTGGCATTTCTACCCGCAGCTAGAGCGGCCTGGAACTTAGTGTGTGGAACAGTAATCTTTGGCAGCGTTCTGCTCCAAACTTTCTGAACCAGTCGAATTACTCCGCCAACAATTGGTGGGAAGAATTCGGAAATCTTTACAGTAACTACTGTCTTGATCTTGGTCTTTGGGAGTACCTCAGGTAACCGGTCGGCAAACATGTCGATAACCACGAGCACCTCGGCGCCAGAGTCTGCAAACTGGTAAGACATCTCAGGTGCGGTGTATAGCGGGTTGGTGTTAACAAGAACCAAGCCTGCTTTCATAACTCCGAAGGCAACAATTGGGTATG
>JBIIME010000050.1:0-7868 GCA_044338175.1 Rhodoluna sp. | reverse complement strand
GACACTCTAAAAGTGGTTGGCGATAAACCACTTCCAAACATCTTGGATGCTAATCGCTCCATGACCGCAATGTCAGCCAGAGAATTACTCGGTGACGAGAGCTTCAGCTTCGAGGTAGTTGGAGAGAGTTTCTACGCACCCAACTTCTCAGC
Organism: Rhodoluna sp.; assembly: GCA_044338175.1. GTDB lineage: Bacteria > Actinomycetota > Actinomycetes > Actinomycetales > Microbacteriaceae > Rhodoluna. Next base: position 7,716 of record JBIIME010000050.1, on the reverse strand, counting down.
ACTGCAAAAAAACGTTGGTCTTATCGACGGCAGAGATTGGGATGATGTTGCAACCTTGATCGTTGATCCTGGAAACAGAAATAGCAAGTCTGCTGTGGCAGTTTTTGTTTCCGGGCTAAGGCTTGGTTACGTTCCAGAAGACAAATCAGCAGTTGCATACAAGTTCCTACTTCAAAATGGCGGTTATGCAAAATCGGAAGCTGCTATTTATTTCTCAGCAGCCGATGGCCAAAACAGTATTTGGCTAGATGCGGTTTATCCGCTTGCTATTAAATCCTAAAGATTAAGCGCGAAGTAAATCATGGCGAACAATTGTCGCGTTACGATCAGGACCGACTCCGATTGCGGAGATTCTGGTTCCGGAAAGTTTCTCAAGAGCTAGAACGTAGTGTTGAGCGTTTTTGGGAAGATCTTCGAAGGTCTTAGCTCCCGTAATGTCTTCATCCCAACCTGGGTAGTTTTCGTAAATCGGCTTAGCGTGGTGGAAATCAGATTGCGAAACTGGAATTTCTTCTGTTCGAACGCCGTCAACTTCGTAAGCAACACAAACTGGAATCTCTTTGATACCAGTCAAAACATCAAGCTTGGTCAAGAAGATATCGGTTAGTCCATTAATTCTTGTGGCGAACTTTGCAACCGGTGCATCAAACCAACCGCAACGACGTTCTCTTCCGGTTGTAGTTCCAAACTCGAAACCCTTCTCGCGCAAGAACTCGCCCCACTGGTCAAACAATTCTGTTGGGAAAGGTCCCGATCCAACGCGGGTTGTGTAGGCCTTGAGGATTCCAATCACAGAACTGATCTTTGTTGGACCGATACCGGTACCGATTGTTGCTCCACCAGCAATTGGTGAGCTTGAAGTCACAAAGGGGTAAGTCCCGTGGTCAACATCCAAAAGTGTTCCTTGTCCGCCTTCAAGCAAAACAGTCTTGCCAGCTTCTAGAGCTAGGTGAAGATCAAGGGCTGTGTCAGAGACCATTGGAGCAAGACGCTCGGTGTAGCTAAGTAGTTCGCGAACAATCTCTTCGGCTTTGATACCCGCGCGGTTGTAAACCTTGGAAAGCAGTTGGTTCTTCTGAGCTAGTGCTGCTTCAACTTTTTGGCGAAGAATGCTCTCGTCGAAAAGATCCTGAACTCTAATTCCAAGGCGACCTACCTTGTCACCGTAGGTTGGTCCAATGCCGCGGCCGGTTGTTCCAATGGCGCGCTTTCCCAAAAAGCGCTCCGAGACTTTATCAATCGTTACGTGGTAAGGCGTAATGATGTGTGCGTTGGCAGAAATCTTTAGCTTGGAAACATCGACGCCTTTTTCAATTAGGCCATCTAGTTCTTTGATTAGAACGCCTAGGTCAATTACGACACCGTTACCAATTACTGGAATTACTCCGGGTGTGAGAATGCCGCTAGGCAGTAGGTGCAAAGCGAACTTCTTGTCTCCGATAACGACTGTGTGTCCGGCGTTGTTTCCGCCTTGGTATCTAACTACGTAGTCGACTCGATCTCCGAGTAAGTCTGTGGCTTTGCCCTTGCCTTCGTCGCCCCACTGGGCGCCAACTAGAACTATTGCGGGCACCAGAAAAGCCTACCAGCTAGCTAGTTCTGGGCCTCTGGGGACTTGTTAGGACCCGAACTTGTGTTGGGTGATCCAAGCGTGCATCGTGATGGCTGCAGCTGCACTGGCGTTTATTGACCTTGTGGAACCGTACTGGGTGATCTCCACTACATCTTTAGAAGCTTCGATTGCTGCCTCTGACAAACCTGGTCCTTCTTGGCCAAATAGTAGAACACAGCTTTTCGGTATCTGGTAACTCTCTAGCTGCTTACAGCCAGGCACGTTATCAATTGCAATAATCGGGAGCTCCTGGCCGTCGTTAGCGGTTGCTGCCCAAGCAACAAACTCTTCCACAGTTGGATGGTGCTTGATGTGTTGGTAGCGATCAGTGACCATTGCGCCACGCCGGTTCCAGCGCCTGTTGCCAATGATGTGGACCTCGGCAGCTAAAAATGCATTTGCGGTTCGAACGATAGATCCAATGTTTAGATCGTGCTGCCAGTTCTCAATGGCAACATGGAAGCTGTGCCTCTTGGAATCTAAATCAGTAACAATCGCCTCCATAGACCAGTAGCGATATTTGTCTACAACGTTTCTAGTGTCCCCATTTGCTAGTAACTCTGGATCGTATTTGGAAGCTTCTTGGCCAGTAGGCAATTCACCTACCCAGGGACCTACTCCCCAGGTAGTTTGTTCTGGTACGAAATCAGAATTTTCGTGCTGCACCTAAACTGACCTAATCTTTTGCGCTTGATCCAATTGAATGTTCGCTTTATTGAAGGATACAAATACCGACAGTAGTAGAACCAAAATTGCCAAGTACAAATACACCGGCCGCACACCAACTGAGTCAACGGCAAGGCCTACGCCAACTGCAGTCAACATCGGTCCTGCGCCCCAGATGGTCATTTCAATTCCAAATACTCGGCCGCGCATATTCTCCGGGATGACTCGCTGAATAACTGTGTTTAGCATTGGCATCAGTGGTCCCCAGCTAAATCCAAGAACAGCACCTGCAACAAGCATGATAGGCATCGGAGGGATGAAGGATAAAACCAGCACTGAGAGCCCGAGTCCAATGAAACCTAATTTCAAGATTGTTGAATAGCTCAAAGATTTCTGAAGAGTCTCAAAAAGCAACGCCCCGATAACCGATGCACCCGCCATGGTGGAAATCAAGATTCCAAGTCCGGTTGCATTTTTCAGTGAGTTGAAGTGAGCCGGGAGAATAACCATCTCGGTTGGAAGATAAATCATCGCAAGAGTAAGAACAAAGCTCATACCCAAGAGCACAGCTGGGGTTTGCGATATCGTCTTGATGCCAAGAGCGGTGTCTCGTAACAGACTTCCTGTTTCAGAAACTCCATCGCCACGATGCTCAACGGTGTTTATTAGCATCGCTGAAATTGAAGCAAGGGCGGAAAACACCGCGACAATAACAAACACGTCGTATGGACCGATTAGGGCGATGAACGCGGCACCGACTGCTGGGCCAATTGCAAAACCAGTTGCAAATACTGCCTCGTGAATTGAGTTAGCTCGCTCCAAAGAAATACGTGCCGGTCCTGCGATGTCAGGAATGATTGACTTTCTCGCAGTTGAAGCCGCTGGGTTCACAATTGCTCTTGCCATTGCAAGAAGTACTAATAGTACGAATCCAATTTCCGTAAAACTGTGAACAACAGGTATCAGCAAAATCGCGAAAGCTGATAGTCCCTCTGAAATAATCGCGCTTACCTTTCTACCAATTCGATCAACGATTGTTCCAAGAATTGGACTCAGAAATAATCCCGGAATAGCGGTCAGTGCAACTACAGCACCGGCCATTGCTGCGGAGCCCGTGATCTCAAGAGCAAGCCACGGAAGGGCAATGAAAACCATTGATCCTGCGATAACACTGGTGATGTTGGAGAGCTCGACGAAAATGTACGAGGCAATGCCTCGGCTGCTACTCAAGTTATAAACCTAATTCCTCTAATGAGATCAGTGACAGGTAGCGATAGCCCTTTGCCTCAATTGCCTGTCTGGCACCGGTGTCCCTATCCACCACAGTTGCAACCGCCAAAATGTTGCCACCAGCTTTTTCCAAAGCAGCGGCCGCGGTTAGTGGTGATCCCCCGGTAGTAGATGTGTCTTCAATAACAATAAGCGACTTGCCCGCAACATCTGGCCCCTCGACCTGACGACCCATTCCGTGGGCCTTAGCTTCCTTGCGAACTACAAAAGCATCCACTGTTTTTCCCTGAGCACTTGCTTGATGAAGAATTGCGGTTGCTACTGGGTCTGCACCCATAGTTAGTCCACCAACAGCTTCAAAGTTGTCTATTCCAGCATCTTCGAGCATCTGAATCATGAGCTTGCCAATCAGAGGAGCTGCCTCGTGATGCAGAGTTGCTCGTCGAAGATCAACGTAGTAATCGGCTTGAATTCCGCTCGAAAGAGTTACCTTTCCATGAACGACGGCAAGATCCTTTATTAGTTCAACAAGTTTTGCTTTGTCGTTAGAGGTTGAAGACATAGCTATAAGTTTAAGGAGTGAAAATAGCCACCTGGAACGTGAATTCCATAAGAACCCGTGTTGGACGGGTTTTAGCGTACCTAGAGGCCTCTGGAACAGATGTTTTGGCTATGCAAGAGATTAAGTGCAAGCCTGACCAGTTCCCCTATGCCCCTTTTGAAGAAGCTGGCTACCAGATCACAATGCATGGTCTAAACCAATGGAACGGTGTTGCCTTTGCATCCAAGATTCCAGCAGAGGATGTCGAAATTGGCTTCACCGGAATGCCTGGTTTTGGTCCTGAAACCAAAGAAGAAGCTAGGGCGATTGCAGCGACTTTTGATGGCGTGAGACTTTGGAGTTTGTATGTTCCAAATGGCAGAACTTTGGATGACCCTCACTACACATACAAACTCGAATGGCTCGATCGGCTTGCTGCGATCACTGCCGAGAGTTTGGAGAATGACCCTTCCACACCGCTAGCGCTGATGGGGGATTTCAACATCGCACCACTAGATACCGATGTTTGGGACATTAACTTCTTTGCCGGCTCCACACATGTTTCCGCAGCCGAGCGTCAGGCCTTCGAAGCGTTTGGGCAAATTGGTTTGCAGGATGTTGTTAGAAAACTAATTCCGGAAGGTTACACCTACTGGGACTACCAGCAACTTCGCTTTCCAAGAAATGAAGGAATGCGAATAGATTTCATTTTGGGTTCAGATACTTTTGCTGAAAAAGTAACTGCAGCAAAGATTGAACGTGATGAGCGTAAAGGCGAAGGCCCAAGCGATCACGTTCCGGTTCTTGTTGAGATTTCCTAATCCAAACTTGGATTAGCTATCTAGCTCTCCATAAAACAACTTGAGTGGAGCGGGCAGGTCTCTTTCCTGCCAGCAGGCTCTCAATACCTTGATCACCAGCGGAGAAGATTCTTGCACCTGGGCGGTTTAGCATTTCATTTGCCAAAGCTTGTTCTAAATCTCGGACTCGTTTTTTGAGTTCGATGTTTTGATTCTCGAGTTCCAAAATTCTTTTGATTCCCTCGAGTGAAACACCCTCTGTCGAGAGTCTTGCAATTTCACGAAGTTGAGCAACGTTGCGCATGGTGTACCGGCGAGATTGACCTGCGGTTCTAGAAGGTGACACTAGGCCAAGACGGTCATACTGCCTTAGTGTTTGTGGGTGCATTAGAGCTAGCTCGGCGGCAACGGAAATAACAAAGAGCGGAGTGTTTTCATCTAGCTCAGTCATTTTCCACCTCCCTGTTTAGAGCAAGCCAGCTTTGGAATTTAGTTCTGCTCGTGGGTCTTCTTTTGGCATTTGCTCTTCAAATTCCAAAAGTGCCTTCTTGGCCTTTTCAGACAAATGGGACGGAACTGCAACTTCAACAGTTGCCAGTAGATCTCCACGATTGTTTCCAGTTTCAACTCCACGACCTTTAATGCGAAGTACTCGGCCGTTAGGAATGCCAGGGTGAATTTTTAGCTTCACCGGTTCTGCTCCCAAAGTTGGAACAGAGATAGTTGCGCCAAGCGCTGCTTCAGCGAAAGTAACCGGAACAATGACGCGTAGGTTAATCCCATCGCGAATAAAGACTGGGTGTGGTTTTACCCGAACGGTAACAATTAGATCTCCCGATGGTCCACCGTTTGGTGAAGGCCTTCCCTTACCGCGAAGTTTGATTTTTTGACCATCAACAACACCGGCTGGAATTTTTACGTTGAGAGCATCCATACCTTGCAGGCTTAGCTTGATTGTTGCGCCTTTGATGGAATCGATAAAGTCAATCGAAGTCCTGGCAGTTAGATCGATTCCTGCAGTTGGGCCAAAATCAAAACCTCCGAAACCTCCGCCAAAGCCACCGCGACCGCCAAAGATGTTAGAGAAAACGTCTTCAAACCCACCGCCACCGGCGCCTTGACTACCGGAAGTAAATCTGGCACCCGAACCCATTGCCTTGATTGCGTCATACTCTTTGCGTTGCTCAGCATCAGACAAAACAGAAAAGGCTTCACTGATCTCTTTGAATTTAGCTTCGGCTTTAGCATCTCCCGGGTTTGAATCAGGGTGATACTGCCTTGCTAGTTTTCGGTAGGTCTTTTTTATATCCCCTTCGGAAGCGTCCTTGGGTAGGCCAAGCGTCTGGTAGAAATCCTTCTCAAACCAGTCTTGGCTAGCCATAGGTTAATCCTGCTCCGGAACCAGCACAGAGACCATCGCTGGACGAATAAGTCGGTCATCAATCATGAATCCCGCCTCAACTACCTCGTTGATGGTTGGTTCTTTCACGTCTTTGCTTGGCACTTGAGCTAGGGCGTTGTGAATTTCTGGATCGAACTTTTCGCCCTTTACGGCAAATTTCTTTAGTCCAAACTTGTCCCCTGCGTTTCTTAACTTGGTGACTACCGCCATAAAAGGAGTTCCTTCGAGATCGCCGTGCGATTCCGCGCGTTCTAGATCATCAAGTGCTGGAAGCAAAGATCGAAGAACTTCAACAATTGCTGAGTTTCTTGCTTGATCTCTATCGCGCTCGACTCTGGTTTTGTAGTTTACAAATTCAGCTTGCAAGCGTTGCAAATCGGCAAGAAGCTCTGCTTCTTTGCTTATTGGTCCGGTTTGCTCAACTAAGTCAGCTAACTCCTGATCGATCGGGTCCGCAGGGGATTCGGACCCGACCTGATCAGTAGTTTCGTTCTCGGTTGGCTCGAGGTTTTCCTCGGCCATTACTTCTTCTCTGCGGCTGGCTCGTCGTCGACTACTTCAGCGTCAACCACATCTTCGCTGGAAGCTTCTGATTCAGCCGGAGCTTCCTCTGAAGTGTTTGCGTAGATTGCCTCGCCTAGTTTCTGGGCTGAGGTTGCTAGCTTCTCGTTGGCGCTCTTGATGGCGTCGATGTCGTCACCTGCAAGTGCTGTCTTTAGAGCATCGATGTCTGCTTGAACTTCGGTCTTTACCTCTTCAGGAAGCTTGTCATCATTGTCCTTGATGATCTTCTCGGTTTGGTAAGCCATCTGCTCTGCAGTGTTTTTTAGGTCTTGCTCTTCACGACGCTTCTTGTCTTCAGCAGCGTGCTCTTCAGCTTCTTTCACCATGCGCTCGATGTCTTCTTTCGCAAGTGAGGATCCACCTGTGATTGTCATCGACTGCTCTTTACCGGTTCCCTTGTCCTTAGCGGAAACGTGAACGATACCGTTAGCGTCGATGTCGAAAGTAACTTCAACCTGAGGGATACCGCGAGGTGCTGGTGCGATACCGGTTAGTTCGAAGTTTCCAAGAGACTTGTTGTCCCTAGTGAACTCACGCTCACCCTGGTAAACCTGAATCGAAACCGAAGGCTGGTTGTCATCAGCAGTAGTAAAAGTTTCACTTCGCTTGGTTGGAATCGCAGTGTTGCGCTCAATTAGCTTGGTCATGATTCCACCCTTGGTTTCAATTCCAAGAGCTAGTGGAGTCACGTCGATAAGCAGAACATCTTTACGCTCACCCTTTAGAACACCTGCCTGGAGTGAAGCACCAACAGCAACAACCTCATCTGGGTTAACTGCCTTGTTTGGTTCTTTTCCTCCGGTTAGCTGCTTTACCAATTCGGTAACCGCTGGCATACGAGTTGATCCACCAACCATCACAACGTGTGCGATGTCGGCAACCTTTACACCCGCTTCCTTGA
>JBIIME010000049.1:0-7981 GCA_044338175.1 Rhodoluna sp. | reverse complement strand
GTTTGAATCGGCGAGATTCAGTAGATACATATACGGACTTGGGTTTAGTGCTCTCAAACTCCTGTAGACATCAAGGGCAGATGCAGTCACTTCCATTTCAAAGCGCTGCGATACGACAACTTGGAAGACATCCCCTAGCTCGACACGGGACTTGGCCTGCTCGACCATCTCGATAAATTCCTGATCACTTGTGCTTCTGTTGTAGTCAAGAGACACATTGGTGTCAATTTCTGCAATGAATGGTGGCTGTGTCGACAGGAGCTCCAATTTCAGTTTCTCGATCCTAGCTACTGATTTTGCATACTCCTGACCAATGTCAGCACCGTCAGTGAGGTACAAGTTAGAAATAAGCTTCAGTGTTGAATCTGCGTGATCTACTACGACCAAGTCTCGCAATAAAGAGAACGCCATCTCAGGAATCTCGTAGGAGCCAGCTTTTGGACTTGGCAGGGCCTCGATCTCGTTGACTACTGCCCAGCTTAGAAACCCAACCATCCCAGACACCAGTGGAGGAAGTCCTGGCGTTGGTGCAGCCCTGAAGAATCTCTGGATCGATTCGATTGCATCTAGACCATTGCATCCTGCGATCAAAGCTGAAACGACGTCACTGGTTTCGCTTGGCTCTGATTCGATCCAGTGCACTTCCGACGCCTGCTTTAGAAGCATCCCTAGGTTTGACACCCCAATAAATGAATACCTAGACCACACGCCTTGCTCCGCTGACTCTAGAAGGAAGCAACCAGTGGTGTCACGTGCTAATTTCTCAAAGATGGAAAGAGGGGTCTCGCTACCCGAGAACAAAGTCGTGACCAGGGGTATGACGCGAAAACTTTCCGAGAGCTTCCTGGCTTCGTCGAGCGAGATCATAAAATAGGCACCTTGACGCAAGAAGGGCAAAGGCTAGCTGTTGGCAGCATTAGATCGACTCAGCATGTAGCCGAAGTGCATTTATTCGTTCGTTTCGGTTCGCCTCGGAAAACACCGCGCTGCCCGCGACAAAAGTGTCTGCACCAGCACGTGCTAACTGGGCGATGTTAGATAGCCCTACTCCTCCATCAACCTGCACCGAAACTTCGAGGCCACGATTTGTTATGTAATCCCGAGCTTGCGAGATCTTAGGTATTACTGACTCAATCAGCCCTTGTCCTCCAAAACCGGGCTCAACTGTCATGACTAATAACATGTCGGTGTGCTCAAGCAAGTCGGCAACATTCTCGAAAGCTGTTCCCGGCTTGATCGCGATTCCAACTTTCGCGCCCGAGCTACGAATCTGAGAAATTGCTTCTTTTGGGTCTGAGGCAGCTTCGAGGTGAAAAGTGACTGACGAAGCTCCGGTTTCCGCGTATTTTCCAGCCCATCGTTCCGGATTCTCAATCATGAGATGGACATCGAGCGGCACGGTAGTGACCTCCTGTAGTCGCGCCACGACAGGAACTCCGATAGTTAGATTAGGGACAAAATGGTTGTCCATTACGTCAACGTGTATCAGGTCTGATCCAGATATCGTTCTAAGTTCAGCCTCTAGGTTTGCAAAATCAGCACTTAGTATGCTTGGTGCGATTCTCATTTTCACCCTAAAAGTTTACCTTTTTGAGAAACAAGGCAATGAACATGGCGTCCGTTCCATGAATGTGTGGCCACAACTGTGCGGTTCTAAATGCCGTATCAAGACCGAGATTTGGGTTGATTGCGTTGAGAATGGCGTTTGCGGGAAGCAGTTCCAGGTTGTCACGAAACTTTGATTCCGCCCAGGCCACCAATGCAGTGGTTTCACTTAGGTGCGGTGAACAGGTAACGTAACCTAGCGCGCCACCAGGTAACAAAGCGTCCCAAGAGGCTTCGAATAGCTCTTTTTGCAGCTTCGATAACTCAGGAATATCTGTTGGCTTCTTACGCCAGCGCGATTCAGGTCGTCTCCTGAGCGCCCCTAGTCCCGTGCAGGGCGCATCGAGCAGCACACGAGAATATCTCTCTCCGGAAGCGCCGATATTTCGACCATCGCCAATGCTTACTTTGACCTTTGATATTGGATCTAGCGCTTGCTCAACCAGCTTCGCTCGATGCAAAGAGACTTCATTAGCTTCGAACAACACCGATCGCTGTGCCGCAACAGCTGACATTAAAGCCGCTTTGCCACCTGGGCCAGCACAAATATCTAGCCATCTAGTGTCGTCAATTGCTATCTCGGCCGCTAGCAACGCAAGGACAGCAAGCTGTGACCCCTGATCTTGAACGCGAACGTGACCAGCTTGTATCTGCATGACTCGAGACGGTGGAACACTAAGTTCCATACCAATCGGACTCGCGCTTCCTTGGGTTCCAATGTCAGAAAGCTCCCCAACATTTGCAAAGCCAGGAAGCGCTGCAACCGAGACTTTTGCCGCTGTGTTGTCTGCGACTAAGAGTCCCTCGATTGACTCTCCAATCCCCCGACTCTCAAGAGCAGCTCTCAAGGATTTCACGATCCACAACGGGTGCGAATAAATCAATGAGAGTCTTTCGTCCTGTGACCCTGCAAGATCTGCAACTTTGGTTATCCACTGATCTCGAGATTTTTCAGATATCCTCCGAAGAACAGCGTTTACAAATCCAACCGCAGACTTTGATGCTTTCTCTTTGGCTAGGTTTACAGACTCGTTTATTGCGGCATGGGCCGGAACCCGCATTCCAAGAATCTGGTGAGCACCTAGCAACAGCACGATAAGAGCGTAAGCGTCAATTGATTTGATGTCACGAGAAGAAGCTATCTCGATAATTTTCTCATAGAACAACCTGTTTCTAAGTGTTCCAAAAGAGAGCTCTTGAATAAATCCAGCATCTCTGGAATCAACTTTCGCATCTTCAAGGAGTTTTGGTAACAGCAGGTTTGCATAGGAGTCATCCTCCTCGACGCGCCTGAGTAGCTCAAATGCTAGAGCACGCATCAGGAGAATCTAAGATTCTCAACGCGCAGGCCTCTAAACCAATCAGCACCTGACATCTGGGATTTACCTGCTGGTTGAACCAGCTCAAGAACTAAAGAGCCGTCACTGCATCCCACGACGAGTTCCTTATCCACGACTCTTGCCACTGCTTGATCAGACGAATACGACACTTGCCTTGCTCGAATAACCCGAATAGCTGTTTCATTAAACTGAAACCAAGCCATAGGTTCTGGATTCATCGCCCTTATCTTGTTTACTTGCGAGGCAGCGTCAACGCTGAAATCCAATTTTGCAAGTTCTCGAGTTGGCTTCGAGGCTGTTGTTTTCTCTTCTGTATTACGCTGCTGTTTTGCAAGCGATAACATCGTCTCGTCAGCCAAAAGAACGTGTGCAAGTAGATCTGAACCGATGTTGGTCAACTTTGCAAGAAGTTCGCCAGCGGTGTCAGAGTCCTGTATTTCCAATTCAGCGCTTTCGACGATCGGTCCGCTGTCGATGCCTGTGTCCAGCCGAAATACCGTAACGCCGGTAAGTGTTCTTCCCTGCAGAATTGCGTGCTGAACTGGAGCGGGTCCAGGTAGATCTGGAAGAAGAGAATAGTGAAGATTCAGCCAGCCCAACCTTGGCACATCCAATACGGGTTGCTTGAAGATTGTTCCGTATGCGACTACAGCTCCAATGTCAGCGCTAAGTGCCTCCAACCATGCAAGAACTAAGTTGTCTATTGAGTTTGACTTAAAGACTTCTATCCCTAGCTCCTGAGCCTTCAGGGCTACGGGCGATGGTGTTAGCTCCCTCGAGCGTCCAGCAGGAGCGTCCTTTCTCGTGAGAACGCCAACAATGTGGACGCCTTGTTTTACAAGAGTCTCTAGAGTAAAGGCGGCGTTATGCGGCGTGCCCGCAAACACCACTCTCAAACTACTTGCCACGTTAAACAACATCTCCGTCACTCATCCGGACCTTCAAGGCTCTGACTGCCCTGCCTGAGGAGGCAAGAACGGATTTGCCACGAGACAAACGAATTGCTTCGCCGCGAAGGTGCTTTGCTACCTCAACGGTATCCGAATAGCTGTACTTAACTATCAGTCGCCACTCAGTTAAGTCGTTTCCTCTTGAGAGTGGCGCCGGGCCAAGTACCTTTATTTTTGCAAAGGATGAAAGCGATTGGGCCAGCTCAACAAGTAGCGCTTGGGTTCCAGCAATGCTTCCTAGTCGGAGAGCAGGTGGCAACATAAGCTCCCTCCTAGATGAGAGCTCGTCAGCAGCAATCTCGATTTGTTGCCAGAGACTGAACTTCTGAGACAGTGCTCCCGACACTCCAACGAGAACGGCTTCACCGTCTACTGCGAGTTTTGAAACTGCGTTAGACCATAGCCTCACCGCATCTTCGGTCGACCTGAGGTTCTGTCTGGATAGAAGGGTTTGAGCATCAAGAATCACCAGGGATCTATAGCCATTGTCAACAAAAGGTTCGGCCCCAGCGGTTGCAATAACTAGATTTTTGCCCTGGTTGACCCTGATAACTCTGTTATCACCGGTTGACTCAACAACTATCGCACCAGGAAATGCTCGTCCTAGCTCGGCTGCCGTCCTTGATGCCCCAGCTCTTCCCTTGCTGATTTCGAGGGATCCACATTGGCAGGCACTAGCAGGCGAAAATGCATTACACCAGCGACACTTTCTAGCCCCTGAACCATCAACCCAAACCGGACCAGAGCAGACTTGACAGGAAATCTTCTTATCGCACGAGGCGCAAAAAAGCGCAGTGGACTCCCCCCTGGAAGCAACTTGGACTAAAACTGAGCCTGCTTCCAAACCCTTCTTAATTGCTTTGTAAGCATGTGAGTCGACTCGAAAGCCTGGGTCAGAAACAGAAACTTTTGGTTTTGGAAAAGAGTCGGAAGATTCAGTCAGGTAACCGGTTTCAACAAGCCGCTGAATATCGGTGGATCTAGAGTGCGATAGAAAGATAAGGGAACAATCCTGAATGCTTTGTCTTAACAACGCGCTATCGCGAGTATTCAGATACGGAGCTGATTGATCCGTGTAGCTGTGATCTCCGTCATCAAAAATTACTACAGATCCGAGTTGGTAAGCTGGAGCAAGGATAACCGATCTCGACCCAACAATCACACGAGGTGTTTCATCTAATGCGCGAAGATAAGCCTCATACATCTGAGACTTGGTTTGCTCCTGAGAGAAATTGGCAATAGTTTCTTGGAGATTACAAAGAGCAAGTGCCTCAAGAAGTACCTCCTGATCTCGAAAATCCGGAACAGTTAGAATTGATGACTTTCCATAGTGAATGTTTAATTCAGCTACCGAGCACATTGTTAGGACCCAGCTTGGGAAGTTGCGACTATCTGCTCCAATCGTTACCGAGGAAGGTGCTGGTCTGGCAAGAACGGCATGCCTAGATCCCTTAGCCACAAGCTCTTGAGCCTTAACTTGCTTGATCAATGATGGTTCGATCTTAGGAATCCGTGAAGCATCTGTGGCGCCACTATGAGATTTGAAGGCTCTAGGCATGTGCGCTGGAACAGCTAGCTTAAGAATCTCGCCCAAAGAAGACGCGGAACGTATTGCAAGCTCTTGAAAAAATACAATAAGCTCCGACGAAAGAGAGGGTTTGGAACCTATGACTTCTTGGATGCTTGCAAGCTGCCCTGTAAAGTCCGAAGTGGAATCGATTTCAATAACAAACCCATCGTAGATTTTTGTCCCTTTGCCAAAAGGGACTTTCACCCTTGATCCAACATGCGCTTGTTGAGCTAGCTGATCTGGAATCAGATAGTCAAAGAGTTTGTCCAGCTGAGGAAGATTTGAGACTACGGCAACCCTCGCGACTGCTGGCATGCTTACAGCTTCAGGGCAGAACGAAGTTCCTCTACTCGATTCAACTTCTCCCAAGTGAATTCAGGCAGTTCGCGTCCAAAATGTCCGTAGGCGGCAGTTTTTCTGTAAATGGGTCTTAGTAGATCCAGTGACTCAACGATCGCACGGGGTCGAAGGTCGAAGATATCCCTGATTGCTTTCTCAATCAACTGAGTGTCCACCTTCTCGGTCCCGAAAGTTTCCAAGTAAATGCCTACGGGATTAGCGACACCAATTGCGTAAGCCACTTGCACTTCGGCCCGATCGGCAGCTCCAGATGCCACGACATTCTTCGCTACCCACCTCATCGCGTAGGCAGCAGAGCGGTCAACCTTCGATGGGTCCTTACCACTGAAGGCACCGCCACCGTGTCGTGAAGCTCCACCGTATGTATCTACTATGATTTTTCGCCCCGTAAGTCCCGCATCTCCTTGCGGTCCACCAATAACAAAATTTCCGGTGGGGTTTATAAAGAGCTTCGCGTTTGAAAAATCAAGACCGGAATCGGAAAGAATCGGATTGACAACCTGATCTCGAATGGCATCGTGGATTTCAGCTTGAGAAACTTTTTCGTTGTGCTGAGAGGACACCACAATGGCTTCAACAGTACGTGGTGTAACGCCCTCGTAACCGATTGTGACCTGAGTTTTACCATCAGGTCTTAAAAACTCGACCTGGCCGCTTTTTCTAACTGCAGCTAATCTCTCGGAAAGCCTGTGAGCAAGAGCAATTGCGGTTGGCATGTAATTGCTGGTTTCATTGCTCGCGTAGCCAAACATTAGGCCCTGGTCTCCAGCGCCCTGCAGCTCATAGGGGTCGGAAGACCCACCATCACGAACTTCGAGACCTGAATCAACACCCTGAGCGATATCGGGAGACTGCTGTCCTATTGAAACTGACACTCCGCAACTTGCGCCATCGAAGCCGATACTTGAAGAGTTGTAACCAATGTCAAGAACTGTCTTTCGAACGATTGCAGGAATCTCCACGTAACCAGAGGTAGAAACCTCACCCGCAACATGAACCAAACCGGTAGTCACCATTGTCTCAACGGCAACACGAGCATTAGGGTCTTCGGCGAGCATTGCATCAAGAATGGCGTCGGAAATCTGGTCGCAGATTTTATCTGGATGACCCTCGGTGACCGACTCGGACGTAAAGTGACGTAACTTACTCAAATGGAATCCCCTTTTAGTGTCCTAACAACTTTACTGGAAACGATCTCAAGAACAGCCCTTGCGACATCGATCTTTGAGCCTGAGAACCTTGAAGATGCGTCCTTCGAGACCAACAAAACAGAGTTCTGATCTGAATTAAACACCTCACCCGAACTGATGCTATTTGCAACGACAAAGTCACACTTTTTTGATTCCAGTTTCGTCTTGGCCAGGACCTCAAGGTCTTCCCCTGATTCGGCGGCAAAGGCGACAATAACCGCGTCCGAGCCAGAGCTTGTCAGTTTGGCAGAGACAGCTGCGACGATGTCGGGGTTCGCAGTTAGTGAGATCTCAATGTTCTGGCCAGCGACAATCTTTTTGATTTTCTCACTGGCCACACTCGTTGGTCTGTAGTCCGCGACAGCTGCTGCCATGACCAGCAAGTCAAAACTTCCTATTGATTGATTAACGCTCTTCTCAAGCTCTTTGGCGCTGACCACATTTTCATGCTCTAGTCCCATCAGTAGAGTTTGATCGACATTTGCAGCAATCACATTTACACGAGCGCCCATCTCAAGTGCGGCTCTTGCAAAAGCCAAGCCTTGTTTACCTGAAGAAAAGTTGCCGATATAGCGAGCTGGGTCAATTCTTTCTCTTGTGCCACCAGTTGTAACAAGAACCCGAACCCCGGCGAGTATTTTCTCTCCAAGCATCATATTTGCAGCAGCCAGAATGCCTTCTGGCTCTGCCAAGCGACCGACACCACTGTCTTCCCCTGTAAGCCTTCCAACTCCTGGATCTACGATCACTACCCCTCGATCCTTGAGCGTCAAAATGTTTTGCTGGGTGGCGCGGTTTTCCCACATTTCAGTGTGCATAGCGGGAGCAATAATCACTGGGCACGTCGCTGTAAGTACTGTGGTGGTCAAAAGATCATCAGCAATACCTGCGGTAACTTTCGCTAAAAACGAAGCTGTTGCGGGTGCTACCACTATTAGATCAGCTGATTTAGCAAGAGCAACATGC